>CAIJOT010000295.1 GCA_903822335.1 uncultured delta proteobacterium | reverse complement strand
CAAAGGTCACCCAGACCCTTATCAGACTTGCTGAAAAAGGAAAGATAGAGATTATAAAGAGGGAATATGAGGAGGGGGACCTGAAGGGGGCTGTGCTGGTATTTGCAGCAACAAATAAAGAAGAGATAAACAGGAGAATAAGAAAGGAAGCTGAAAAAAGGCACATCCCGGTAAATGTGGTAGATAATCCCGACCTTTGTGATTTTGTTGTCCCGTCGATTGTAAAAAAAGGGCCGATCGTTATCGCTATTTCTACCTCAGGCACCATGCCCTTACTGTCAAAAAAGCTCCGGAAAGAGATTCAGAGAAACATTACAGGGGATTACATACAATATGCGTACCTGATAGGCCGGTTCAGAGAACTCCTCATCGAGAAGGTAAAGGACAGGAAAAAGAGAAGCGATATCATGAAAGAAATAGGAAAAATAGACATAAAGGAATTCACAGTCATGGATTTTCAAAAGATTAAGGATATGTTTTTGAGAGAAGAACCATGAGTATCTATATATTCTACATTTCATTAGCCTTTTACCTGTTTTCCACGCTTTTTTACCTGCTCTATTTAGTTGTGTATAGGAAAGGGGTGGAGCGTGTGGGCTATTATTCATTATTCGCAGGTTTTTCCATACACCTCATCTCCACACTATTCAGGTATATCCAGGCAGGGTATACACCGATAACAAACATTTACGAATCCCTCTCCTTCTTTGCCCTTGCCATAGCAGGATTTTTCCTGTACTTGAAGAGATTTTACAAGATAGAGATTTTGGGGTGCATCATACTCCCTGTCCTGTCAATCATGTTAATCTGGGCTTCCACATTCCCTGCTGAGATAAGACCACTTCCCCCTGTGCTGAAGAGTTACTGGCTGCCCATCCATACAATCTTTTCCTTTGTCGGCAATGCAATCTTTTTTATAAGCTTTTTTGTCTCCATCCTGTACCTTGTCGTTGAAAGGGGCATAAAGAAGAAAAGGGTTCTCCCTTTCTCGGGCCGGTTTCCCTCCCTTGAAACCCTCGATTTAATCAACTACAGGTGTATGTCCTATGGTTTTCCCTTCATCACTGTCGGAATCATTACAGGGTCAATCTGGGCTGGATTTGCATGGGGTTCTTACTGGAACTGGGACCCGAAGGAAACATGGTCACTTATCACGTGGATTGTGTATGCCATTCTCCTCCATAACAGGCTCACAATAGGCTGGAGAGGCAGAAAAACAGCATACATGATGATTATAGGTTTTTTGTCGATCCTCATCACATTCCTGGGGGTCAACCTCTTTATAGGAGGACTACATTCGTATGTGTAAGTCATCATACAGAAGTCATCATACAGAAGTCAGAATAATATCTTTTTTTCAATTCATTCTGACTGCTGACTCCTGAATACTGAATTCTTAAAAGATAAGATGTCTATAGTCGTCTTTGGCCTTAACCATAACACCGCTCCTGTTGAGATAAGGGAGAAGCTCTATATCTCAGAGCCCACAATACCTGAACTTTTACACGCACTCAAAGGACATGGTATTCATGAGGCTGTTGTACTCTCTACCTGCAACAGGACAGAAATCTATTTCAGTTCTGAAGAACAAGAAAAAACCTTTCCCATAATCAGGGAAATCTTAGAGCAATCTTTTGAAATTAAACCAGAGTGGTTACAGGAGCATACCTATACCTTCCATGGTGAGGATGCATACAGGCACCTGTTCCTCGTTGCCTCAGGGCTTGACTCCATGGTTGTGGGAGAACCTCAGATCCTCGGCCAGGTGAAGGACGCCTACAGGATGGCTACACTTTACAACTCTACAGGCTTTTTCCTCGACAGGGTGTTCCACAAAACATTCAATGTGGCAAAGAGGATTCGGACAGAAACAAAGATAGGGTATAATCCTGTGTCCATCAGTTCCATGGCTATTGAACTATCGAAAAAGATATTCGGTGAACTCCATCAAAAGAGGATTCTCGTAATCGGGGCTGGCGAGATGTGCGAGATTGCCCTTAAGCACTTCAAGAAAGAAGGGCTGAGCGAGATATTCATTACCAACAGGACATTCCGGCATGCACAGAAGCTTGCCGAGGATATTACAGGTATCCCCTGCCCTTTTATTGATATCCCTGATCTGCTTACAAAGGTGGATATGGTACTTTCTTCAACGGGTTCTGAAAAACCCATAATTGATAAAGAGCTTGTCCAGTCTATGATGAAAAAGAGGAAAAACAGGCCCCTCTTCTTTATGGATATAGCAGTGCCAAGGGATATTGACCCTGAGGTCAATAAAATTGGGAATGTATATCTCTATGATATAGACGATTTAAAAGAGTTATCACAGCAACACCTCTCTGACAGATTAAAGGAATCGGAAAAGGCATACGCCATCGTGGAAGAAGAAGCGGTAAAATTCACCCGCTGGCTTGAACAGTTGGATACAAACCCGCTCATTACCCACATCTTTGAAATGGTTGAAGAAATAAGAAACAGCGAGTTAAAGAAAACAGTTCAGAAACTCAAAAAGATAGACGAAGACACACTGAAAAGTATGGAGATTCTCACGAAAACGATTGTGAATAAAATTATCCACCCCCATGTCTCGCTCATAAAAAAGAACGGGAGCCCGGAGGTACTGGACATGATGAAGAAAATATTCAACTTTGAGGGAGAAGATGAAGAAGATATGGATAATCGGGACGAGGGGTAGCAAGCTCGCACTGAAACAAACAGAGATAGTGATGAAACGCCTTGAACGCCTCTATCCTGACAATCAATTTTCTATCAAGACGATCAAAACCACCGGCGATACTGTGTGGGACAAACCCCTGCACGTAATTGGCGGAAAGGGACTTTTTGTGAAGGAGATTGAGGAACAATTACTCACACATGAAATAGATATGGCTGTGCACAGCATGAAGGATTTACCTGCCGAACTTGAAGCAGGACTTGCCATAGGCGCTGTGTTGGAAAGGGAAGACCCGAGGGATGCCTTTATCTCCCTCACCTATGACAGTATGAAGGATATCAGACCTGGTGGACGCATAGGTACGGGAAGCCTGAGAAGGAAGGCTCAGATCCTCCATTTCAATAAGGGAATTGAGGTCGTGCCTCTTAGGGGCAATGTGGACACGAGGATTAAGAAACTCACAACCCAGGCATTAGATGGTATTATCCTTGCCTTTGCAGGGGTAAAAAGAATGGGTTTCGAGGATCACGTCAAGGAAATCCTTCCCCTTGATATCATGGTGCCCTCTTCAGGTCAGGGTGCCATTGGGATTGAAGTAAGGCGTGATGACAGGGAAGCCTTTGCGTTACTGAAACCCGTAAACCATGACATCAGCTTTCAGGAAGTCACTATTGAAAGGAATCTTCAGGCTAAAATAGGCGGCGGATGCCATGTCCCGCTGGGGATAAACGTAACCATCTCAAAAGGGCAATTAACGCTCTACGTATCCCTGGGAAGAGAAGACGGCACGCACCTTATGAAAGATAAACATACGGTAGATATTGAAAAAGCTGATGAACTGATATCGGATATATCAAACAAGCTGAGCCTGTTTATGAATAAGGGACATGTAACATAAATGCCTCCCAAAGGTATGAGAGGCACTCATGTATGAAAAAATATTGCAGTTCTATCTACTTAATTGCATCCTTAAATGCTTTACCTGCGGTGAATTTCGGGACCTTACGGGCTGGTATTTTTATCTCTTTGCCTGTTCTTGGATTTCTCCCCTTCCTTGCCTTTCTCTTAGAAACTGAAAACGTTCCAAAACCAACAAGTGTAACCCTTTCTTCCTTTTTCAAAGCCGCTTTGACGCCACCAATATAGGCGTCCAACGCTTTACCGGCCGCTGCCTTCGAAACCTTCGCACCTGCTGCCATCTTCCCAATTAAATCTGCCTTTGTCATAAACACCCCTCCTTTTAAGATTTAAAATACGGTAGTTCTCATAATAACCACCCTGTAGATAGTTTATACTGCTTATTATAAAATAAATTCAATATATATTTTCAGTTTTTTGCATTTTTTTAAAAAATATTTTTTACCAGCACACCTGTATCAGATACGGCCATAATCATCCTCGACCCTCTCTATATCGTCCTCACCAAAAGAATCACCGGTCTGTATCTCAATAAAAATCATATTTTCTTTACCAGGATTGAATATCCTGTGAAATGCGCCACAGGGAATATCAATGGATTCACCACTCCTTAAGTGTATTTCCCTTTCATTACAAGTCACAACAGCATCACCATGCACAATCAACCAATGTTCATTCCTATGTTGATGGCGCTGGAGGCTCAACCGTTGCATAGGATACACAATAAGCCTCTTGACCTTGTGATCCTTTTCATCTGAAAGCACCTCATAGTGTCCCCATGGCCGTTCATTTTCTCGCATTTTTTCCTTTTTCATGATCTATGCATATTGTGTAGGGATAATGACTATTTGTCAAGGAAGAACGTTTCAATTTGGTTGAGTAGTTGAGTGGATGAGTAGTTGAGTGGATGAGTAGGTGACTGGTTGAATAACTACTGTTTGATTAGTTTTATTAGTTCCATTGGTTTTACCTGTCTGCCCGCCAGGCAGGTTAGTCAACCAATTCAACGCCTTATGTTGCTTCTCTAACCCGTTAACCTGTAACCCGCAACGCATTTATTTAACCAATTCAACCAATTAAACAATTTTTCCCTTTATCTAAAACAAAAACGCCCACTAGGTTTATCCAGCAGGCGTCTTGATTTGCCTCTCTTTTAACTTCTTTCCTTTATCCTTTTATCCTTTGTCCTTGTGCCTTTCACCTTCTCCCTCTTATACCCGATTCTCTTCCTTAACACCGCAAGACCTGTAAGACCAAAACCGAGAAGAAGTAAGGTTGTTGGTTCTGGAACTGTAGTAACGCCTTGCGCTATAAGCACTTCAGGAAAACCATTCCACGCTCCGTACGCCAGGGCGAACTGATAGGTGCCTTTTTCGTTACCAAGCCATGTATCCGTTGGCGAGACCGGAGTCGAAAAATCATATACTTTATATACGGTATCACCGGTACTCAATCTTAGCCAGAAGCCATCGTCATGTGTTATCAAGGTGTTCTCAGGAAAGAAAGCCGTCCCCGTGAACTCGAAGTAGGTCCCTTGTCCCCCAGCAGTGTAGAAGTAGTTCTTGATGGTGTCGGATGTGCCGGTGGCCCAAACAAGACCATTGGGGTTACTCGATCCACCTGACAGCCATTCATCGTAAGTCTTGACGTTGTAATAATTGTCGACTATCCTACTGTCAAAATTAAGAGAGTTGACTGTAAATTCGGCGGTCGGGTCGACTGACGGAGAAGGGCCTCCCGGGTTCTCTGCATAAGAATCGGCAGGGTACAAAAACCTACCCTGGATAGGTTCTGCTTGACCGACTCCGGTCATGAGCATTGTCACCACCACAAAAAACATTACTGAAATAAATCTTTTCATTTTCTTACCTCCTTTCATTTTTGTTACAAATAACATACCTTTATGATATGCAACTTCCATGCCACAAGCACCATACATGCTATGGGAGTGTGCGTGGTGTTATCAAAACCTTTTGAATATCAAGCAGTTATTCAATCTACCCGTATGATTCAGTGAAGGCATGCACGTGTCAGCCTGTATGGTACTTCTGAAAAAAATGTAAGTTATACCGACAGTGTTTTGTTCATTCTCCCGTGGTATTCTCGAAATGTTGTATAAATACAACAGGTTTGCTCATGAAAGAAAATTGTAAAACTTCTTTACATAGGATTTCTTTGCCAGGGGTTGTTTCAATAAATGAGAGAAATGAGAGTATTGACAACACCTTTTTTCCTCTCTCTTTCAACCAATCCAACCATTCAACAATTTTTCCCTTCCCTTCATCCTTCATTCTTTCACATTTCACCTTTCACATTTCTCTTTTTACCTCTTCTCAATCCCCAACTTCTCCATCAACTCATAAAGGGTTGGGCGGCTGATGCCAAGGTTCTCTGCTGCCCTGGTGATGTTACTATTGGTAGTGGAAAGTGCCTGTAGAACGAGTTCCCTTTCAAGCGACTCACGTGCTTCCTTGAGATTAAAACCCTCATATTTTTCATAAGGAGTTCCTATTTCAAGGTCTTCCGGTGTGATTTTGGCACCCTCAGCCATAATAACGGCCCGTTTGACCCGGTTTTCAAGTTCCCTGACATTGCCTGGCCATGTATGGCTCACCAAAGCACTCATTGCCTGATGGGTAAACCCTTTCACCCTTTTGTTATTCTCATTAGTATATCTCTTGAGAAAGACATTCGCCAGGAGGGGAATATCTTCTTTCCGTTCCTGTAAGGGTGGTAAAGAAATGGTAACCACCCCAAGCCTGTAATAGAGATCCTCTCGAAACTGCCCTTCCCTCATTGCCTCTTTGAGGTCTTTATTCGTTGCAGCAAGCACACGTGCATCAATGTAAATCTGCTCTCTCCCCCCTACCCTTTCTATCTGTTGCTCCTGAAGGAACCGAAGAAGTTTTACCTGAAGCAATGAGGGAAGCTCGCCTATTTCGTCGAGGAATAATGTGCCTCCTTGTGCAGCCTCAAAACGTCCCTTTCGCTGGATATGGGCACTTGTAAAAGCTCCCTTCTCGTGGCCAAAGAGTTCACTTTCGAGCAGCGTTTCCGGGATGGCACTGCAATTGATTACCACGAACGGGCCATCTTTCCTCGGGCTGCGTTTGTGAATCGCATTCGCTACCAGCTCTTTGCCGGTGCCACTTTCTCCAACTATTAAAACAGAGACATTTGTGGTAGCAACCTTCCTTACGGTAGTAAATATTTCCTGCATCTGCTGGCTTGTTCCCAGTATGCCTTCAAACGACCCGTCACCTAAAAGCTTCTGTAATTGGTTCTGCTCATGTTCAAGCTGAGACAGGTAAAAAGCGCGGTGCAAAACCACCTTGAGTTCATCTATCTGGACAGGTTTATAAAAGAGGTCATACGCTCCAATACCGATTGCTCTCAGGGCATGCTCCTTCTCATTACGGCCTGTGATAATGATTATCTTGGTTCTTGAATTGTTGGTTAATATGTTGCTAAGCGTTTCGAAACCTTCTTCCACACCAGCAGGAAAAGGTGGCAGGCCAAGGTCGAGGGTGACAACAGCAGGCTGCTCTTTGTTGATCACACGCATAGTGCTTTGCCTGTCTTCGGCCAGAAATACTTCGTAATCCTGGGCAAGAGCCCATTTCATCTGGGTACGAAGGTCTTCATCATCATCAACAATCAGTAGTTTTGGCAATTTGGGTTCACTCATGATACCTCCGAATTGTTAATTAAAACTTGTTACGAGTTTCGAGTTTCGTGTTAGTGGTTGAATAACT
>CAIJOT010000294.1 GCA_903822335.1 uncultured delta proteobacterium | reverse complement strand
TTTTTGATGTGGGGACATCATTTAATAACTTAACAGGAGGCCTCATTTTTTGGTAGTCTGATAAAAAACTTTTTTCTCTGTTAATTTTTGGGGTGTGGCTTGAATGCATGGGAATATATAACGGAATAAAATAGAGCATAAAGTACGGGTCAGTCTGAGCCCCCGTTTAAGCGATTGGCCGCATCGCACAATTATGCGCTCTTTCGATAATGAGAAGTGTACCAGTCTACAACCTCTCTTATCATTTTTTGGTAGGATGTCCGGTTTTCCTTAGCCTGTTGCTTAAAGAAATCAATGCTCGATTTCTTGAGCGAGATGGTGACTTTTACGTTGTCTTCTTTCAATACCAACTGGTCCGGTGGCGGGAGAAAATCCTTGACGACTCTCAACTCGCCCATGGGTTCATCGGTGTATCTTGTTTTGTTTTTCATAAACCTTCCTTCCTTTCCTCCAGTGCCCAGCACCAAAGATGCGAATAAAGTTGCCACGGTATGTAAACCTCACGGTCGTAATGTCGTTGCCAACACGTCCGATACAGTAGTATCTGTCTTCTTCTGAGCTGTGAGCCATGTCTTCTGCGATAACACGGTGAGGGTCGAGAAAAGCCTGTTGGGCTGTGACAAATGAAACGTGGTGTTTTGCCTGGTTATCTTTGTCCTTCTCGTCGTCCCACTCAAAAGTGGGTATTGTCTTTTTTTTCACAGATATACTATATCATAAGACAGGGATACGTGGCAATACAAATATATGGCTCATTATATGGTTTTGATTGCTCCTCATCTAATATCATTTGCATAACCCTCATGTCGTTTCAACAAAACGGTCAAGGTCTCGCGACTTGGAGAGCAAGAAATCCAAAAACCTGATCTCTTTATATTTACACGTTTGATATATACTTAACAGAACCAAATAATCCTTCAATCCAGATTCAGTTATTCTCCCGTTTGGGTATGAAAAGTGGTTCTACCGGCTTTCCTGTGGGTAACCGGGAATTATTACTTCACCTACTACTGTTGACGATTGAAGGTTCTCAGAGAAGAATGATTACCAGTAGAAAGAGAGGATAACACCAGGATCAGCCAAAGGCCGCTTTCTGGCCGATTGGCTGCATCCACGGGTTAGGAGGCTTCTATTTCTTTTACTGATCTTATTCATGAATGGGAACACCAAGCAAAACGTTCTTTTTGGGATGCAAAAAAGGCAAAAGATGTCTTTGGTAGAAGGTTTCTTGAACACAGGGCTATAGTATACGTAAATTGCATCCGCCAACTTAAGGAAGCCCTAATGTCGCTGCCACTTGAGTCTTTAGCCATGAAAGAAGGAGGTCAAAAGTGAAAGAGGCCCCAGGTTTAATAACGGTTTCCTTCGCTTTTTTTCAAAGAGTGTCATCTTTTGCGGCGTCCAGGAAATCTTGTCCATTCCACGTGAGGTTTGCCAATATAAAGTCAGGACAATCGGCACCCTGTGAATCTACGGTTTGCGCTTCAATAAGCCCAGCGTCAGAAAGGAGTTTCATATGGTAAGAGATTTGAGGACGGCTGTATCCGTCTATTTCCGGCATATGTTCGAGACCATAGGGGTCTTCGCATGATTCCACTTTTTGAAGGATTGCACGGATTAAATCCATATCTCTTTTCATATTATTCTTCTCCTAACACACGGATCAGCCAGAGGCCTGCTTTGTGGCCGATGATCTTCCCCCAAAAAAGTGGACAGTCCCTTCAATGTGCCTCTCTTTTTTCTTCTTTCATACTCCATAGGAGTATGGTAGTCAATACCAGAATGCAATCTATGGCAGTTGTAGAATCTCATGTATTCACTAACTCCGATTCCAGATGTTCGAAGCTCTCAAATGATCTGCCCCGTATCCATTCAGCCTTGATGGTATGGAAGAAGGATTCCATCTGGTCATTTATCCAGAATGTACTTTGTTCACAGTGAGTGCAAGTTCCGACCCTGAGAACGTCCCTGCCCTTAGTTCCATATCGGGTTCCGTCCCATCCAATTGCCCACCATTTTTGTTGAGATATTGCCCCGCAGTGTGGGCACGTAAAGGAACCCTCAAAAACTTGTGGAGATATGTATTTCATGATTTCTCCTCTATGTTTTCAAACCTAACAATATACGGCCTGCTGCTCAAACAACATGTTTTATAGAATTTCACAATGAAGGTCCCCTCGTTATCATAGCGTTGGCAGGAGGTAATGGTTTTTGCTACTTTCTCTCATTCTCAGGATATACAAACCAAATGCTATTATAAAAAGCTCAATTGGTCGGCAGATATCTGTTTTAATTGCGGT
>CAIJOT010000293.1 GCA_903822335.1 uncultured delta proteobacterium | reverse complement strand
TGATCCCGATAATCTATTCGAAAAAACAGATAAAACATCCGCGAGAGAAAGCAAAACATCTCTTTGAAAGGTTTGGCCTTATAGAAAGAAGACATAACAAACCTTCTCAATTATCTGGAGGCGAACAACAGAGGGTCGCAATAGCACGTGCCCTCATTAATGACCCAGATCTTATCCTTGCAGATGAACCAACCGGTGCGCTGGATTCTAAAACCGGTAACGAGATTATGGAACTTTTTCGTATGCTCAATGGAGACGGGAAGACTGTCATTGTTGTAACCCATGACCCGAAGCTCGCATCCTTTGGAAAAAGGATAATAAGGATAGAAGATGGGACAATTTCCGAAGATATCACAGGTTAGAGAGTTTTTTGAGGAGATTCTAAAGATCCTATACTATTACCGGGGCAGAGTGGTTTTTTCCTTTTCCGGTGTTGCCCTTGGCATCCTCTCTATATGCATAATTATAACCACAATAGAAGGGGCAAATAAGAAAGCTCACGATATTTTTGAAGTTCTAGGCCCGGACTCCATCATGGTCTTTAGCGGTGGGGAGAGGCAGCGGACAGCGAGAGTGAGAATAAATACCCTGACTTTGCGTGATGCGGAGCTACTCCAGAGAGTACAAGGTATTTACGATTTGATGAAGGCTTATTCAGTGAGAAACGTTACGATGAGGTATAGGGATAGAAACTGGCAGACCCAGGTGGTGGGGTCTACTACAAACTACTTCGAATCCATGGCATGGAAGTTTCAGGTAGGTTCTGTTTTTACCGCAGACGATTATACCAATGCAGAGGCAGTCTCTATTATCGGATCCAAGGTATACGATGAACTATTTAAGGGTGAAAATGCGATAGGAAAGGTGATACTTGTCGGTAAGCTTCCAACAAAGGTTATCGGTGTCCTTGAGGAGAGAGGGGGGAGCGTTGGAGGTCCAAATATAGATGACAGGGTGATCATGCCGTTCACAACGGTAACAAGCAGGATTGTCAATGAAAAAAGATACTTAAGCATGATGAGGTTAAAAACGGACAGGGATCTGGACAAGACCGTTGAAGATGTAAGAACGGTGCTCAGAAACAGTCATGGCCTTCAAGGGACAGCAGATGATGATTTTACTATCAGAAGTTCTAAGGATATCTTAAAGTTTGTGACAGTTATCTCAGGTTCGCTCTTTCTCTTTTTAGGGACAGCATCAGTAGTGGCTCTCGTTGTCAGTGGTTTTGTCCTCGCCAATCTGTTTTATCTTACCATACAGGAAAGGAGGAAAGACATTGGCATCAGAAGGGCTTATGGTGCATCGAGAAGGGGCATCCTGCTCTCCTTCCTCTTTGAATCGATTATCATAACGTTAATGGGTGGAATAGCGGGCATCCTGCTGAGCGTAATACTTGGCGGGACATTCGAGAAACTGTTTGAGATTCCCATGCTATTCTCGTATAAAGTTATTGTTTTTGCCATGGCTTTCAGCTTTCTTACGGGTTTACTATCAGGTCTCAGGCCAGCGCTCAGGGCGAGCAGAATAGAACCGATTGAGGCGATCAGGGGATGATTTATACAGTCAAGTTTTACCTCAGGATAGCCATTCAAAATCTTATCGTACACAAGGGGAGGATGGTTCTTGCCCTCCTTGGTATCCTTTTTGCGGTCATGAGCCTCGTTGCTTTTGGTAACATCAGTAACGGCATGAAAAAGAAGATTGATAATGAAATAAGTAAGTTTGGGAAAAATCTTATAATCCTACGATCTGGACTTGTATTTGCATCGAGAAGCGGGACACGGCAGTTTAGTGAATCGAAAACCCTTAAGCTTGTAGATGTGAAAAAGATCAAGGATTCCCTTCCCGGGATACTGGAGGTGGTACCTTTCTTTGACGTAACATATCCCGCTCGCTATGAAGACAAATCTCTAACCGTGAGTATTGTAGGGACCACTGACATTGTATTCAAGATAAGGAATATAGATCTTATAATGGGTAGGTATTTTTCAGAGGAAGAAGACCTCAAGGCAGAAAAAAAGGCTGTAGTTGGATATAAGGTGTTAGACAATCTTTTCCAGTCAGAGGATCCGATTGGCAAGTATATCCTTGTCTATAGAGTTCCTACGGAGATTATCGGGGTAATGGATGAAAAAGGAACCGATTTTGCGGGACAAGACCAAGATCTGCAGGTCTATATTCCCCTGAACACCTTTATGCGACGTTATAGCAACGTGGACTATATCAAAGGCATGTATATTCAGGCTCAGGATGGAGTCTCCCTTACCCAGATGAAGATGAGACTGAGGAACTTCATAAGAAAGATTCATAATTTGAAAGATGAGCAAAAGGACGATTTTTCGATTTTTACCATGGAGGACATAGTGAGAACACAAGAAGAAGGCATCCGGCTTGTATCGGTTCTTACTGTGATTGCTTCTACTGTTTCCTTCCTGATAGGGGGGCTTGGTATATTCGCGATTATGCTCCTTTCCATATCTGAGAGGAAGCTGGAAATTGGAATAAGGAGGGTTGTGGGTTCAAAAAAAAGGGATATTATTCTTCAGTTTCTCACAGAGTCTGTTATTATTGCATTAATGGGCGGGATGTTTGGTATATGTGTTGGTTTTATCATTACAATTATCATTGATTATTTTGGTGGGTTTCCTTTATCATTAAACCCTGAGAACATCATAATTTCTCTTGCTACAAGTATGGCGATTGGGATTCTGGCAGGTATTTACCCAGCTATTCAGGGAACAAAGTATGAACCTGTCAATGTACTTTCATAAAATGGTAAGACAAACGCTCAGAGTCTGGAGTGTGCTGCAAGCCCAGGAGTAGTTATTTCTTTTCCATGTGCTGGAGTGCTTTTTCTGACAGCATTTTAAGCACTGTTTCGGAAGAGTTTTTTAAAATTTCTTCGTATACTTTTTTAGCTTCTTCATCTTTTCCTTTTATCGAGTATATTTTACCGAGGTAGAGTTTTGCTATATCAGATGTCTTTCCCTGTTTCTCTTTCACAACCTTTTGAAAGATACCTTCCGCCTTATTTAAATCATCTTCCTTCCCGTTTAAAGTGTAAACTTCAAAGTTGTTTATTCCCTGAAAGAGGGTGTGTTGAGCCTTTTCGTTCTGTCTTTTTTCGTATAACATATAGCCGTAAACAGACAGACCAACAACAAATAAGATAATAACCCCGATTATACATAGTTTCAGGTTATTTCGGACAAACGTTACAATGGATCCAATTGTTTTGATTAATATATCAGGTTGCTTTATCTCTTCCTTGATCTTCTTTTTTGCCATGATTGGTATTTCAACACATTAGTCTTATCCATGTCAACATTAAGAATTAGCTGATCGCTGGTAGATTATCGCTTGCCACAGTATAGAATTTACTCCCTACTGCTTGCTATACCTTTTCGCTGCCTTAATGTATACCCTCACCCGTCTTGGATTCTTTTCCCCTAATATCTGGGAAAGTGTTGTTTCATTATACTGTGAGAGTTCCTCTGCATTTCTTATCCCATGCTCGCATAATTTTAAGAAATTATCATAACCTAAACCTTTTAGATGGAGTAGTGTAATTGATGCCCTTTCTTCCCTATCCAATAGATTCATATCTATCCCGTAACTTGTTTTCACACCTCTATTTTTCAAAGAATCGAGTTTGCCAGGTTCAATAAAGGAGAGCCTGTCTATCTTTGTTGTATATGAAAAAACAGTGTATCTGTCTATTATGGCGAAAGATAAGATGGATAGGACCAGGGCAATCAAGATTACGGGATACAGCGGTTTTTTGTACAGTTCCCTGCCCTTTAAAAAATTCACAAAGGTCATTGTTTCAAGTCCAAACACTAAAAAGCCTATGTAACCAGGGATAGGCATTTCGAATATTTTTATGTCTTCAAAGAAAGGCACACTGTATATCCACTTCGAGATGGACCAGAAGTTCCATGTTTCCCATAATAATCCGCATATTAGTCCTGCAATCAGAGAAGCAGTGAGGTGTCCAATACGGCCCTTCTCGAACCCCTCCATAAAAGAGGGATATCCTTGTGTGTAATTGTAGCCATCCACTATTAAAGCGAAGAATATCCATGTTAAGGGAAAACAATAAGTAGGAAACAAGTATGTGAGTAAGATAGCAAGAGTACCTGTTGAAATTGAATATAATGGGTAGTTTTTAAGAAGAAAGGGTGTTGTTTTTATTTCACCAAGAAAGGTATATACAAGCTCTTGAGTAACATAGATTGCAGGGATCACGGTTCCATAGGATAAGAGATAACCGGGATATCTGTGGTATACTTCTGGTGGCAGATTGATATAAAACCAGTTTTGTAACCCCACATTTATTATCTCAAAGATACACCAGAAACCACATGAGATAACAATGAGGAAAGGAAGGTTCCTGTTGAGAACAAAAAATGTTTTTCTTTTGATTGATAGGATAGTATCAATGAAAATTATGTATGACCACCATGATGTAAGATAGAAAAAGAACTGGAAAGGCTCAATCCTGTTTAATATTGCGAAGTAGCCAGATAAATGGAGAGAAAAAGAAAAAACAATTAATGCAATATGTTTTTTCACATATTAGGAGTTATTTGAGGTCTTTTCGGGATTTTTTGTTGCTTCGGTACTTTCATCAGGTGATTTTTTCAACCTTGTTGCACCGATATAGGTCTTGGTATAATAATCAGACGAAAGGGCGTCAATTTTCACACCTATTTTACTATGCCCGGAAGATGAATGGATAAAGTTACCATCGCCGATATAAATACCGACATGGGTTGGATGTTTTGCGTATCTCTTTGTTTTAAAGAAGACTAAATCCCCGATTGACAGCTCTTCCTTCGATATTTTTGTACCTATCTTGAACTGTTCCTTTGCACTTCTCGGCAGCTGAACATCGAATATATCATAGATCTTTTTGACAAAAGCAGAGCAGTCGAGACCCCTCACAGTATTCCCTCCATACCTGTATGGTGCCCCCATAAAGCTTTTTGCAACTTTTACCAGGACATACTGTTCGTCATTGTTCTTCCATGGCTTTAAGGACTTATTGGTGAGGGTTATCAACTCATCTTCTTTTTCTTCTATAATCTTTGGTATCAACAGGATTTTTCCAGGTGATAGCCTCTTCGTGTCTTTTAAATTGTTTGACTCCAGAATATCTTCTTTTTCAATATTGAATCTCATTGCAATTGTGTCAAGTGTGTCGCTTTTTCTTACGGTATATTCTATGAATTCCTCATCATTTTCTGTAATATTTGTTTCTGTTTGTGGGTGGTTTACCTGTGTATTATGCACATCATTCCTTACACCATCTTTACTTATAACGATGAGTTGTCCCAGTTTTAGTTTGGTTGTTTTGAGGTTATTTATATTTTTTAGTTTATCAATAGAGACATGATATTTCTTTGAAATAGAATAAAGACTGTCACCAGATTTTACTTTGTGTGTAACCCCTGAAGAAAATGCTTTGTCAGATATTATTAACAGCAAAAAAAGAGTAATAATTATAGTAATTATGTGTTTTTTCATTTTTTCATCAGGGTTATCTTTATAACGGTTACTATCTTTTATCAGAATGGGTCAATTTATGTCAAGACATTTTTTGTAAAAATTTCACAAGCATCATAAAAGGTGCTCTTTCGTCTGCTTCGAATTTTGAACCATGTACTTTGTGTTTTTTTCACCAAGTGGTTACAATTTTATTGATTTTGTACTCCTTTTGTATTGAAATATATGAAAAAACACTTAGGAGGCGGATATATGGATATTGGTAGAGAGATCTTCTGGAACGTGGGACAAGAGGCGCGGTGGATCACTTACGCATTAATGATAATAACCTTTATTTTCTTAATCTATGGGTTAAAAAAGAGATATGGAATGTGGAAAATAGGGAAGAGCTCACCACTCAATTTTTCTCAGAGGTTGTGGGAAAGAGTAGGCTACTTCATCAGTAATGGGATATTTCATAAATCAATATTGCGGGAATCATACCCTGGTTTCATGCAC
This sequence comes from uncultured delta proteobacterium, assembly GCA_903822335.1. Classification (GTDB taxonomy): domain Bacteria; phylum Desulfobacterota; class Syntrophorhabdia; order Syntrophorhabdales; family Syntrophorhabdaceae; genus CAIJOT01. Next base: position 1,353 of record CAIJOT010000293.1, on the reverse strand, counting down.
TTCTTTATTTTCTGGGGATTTTTTATTCTTGCTATTGGTACCGCACTTGTTGCCCTTCAGGATGATGTTATTAGACCTCTCTTTAAAGAAAACATCCTGCAAGGTAATTTCTACCTCATGTTTTCCTTTGCCCTTGAAGTTGCGGGTATTATTGCAATCATTGGCATCATTATGGCTCTATGGAGGAGGTATGTTATAAAACCTGAAAGGCTCGATAACAAACCTGATGATTTCATTACACTGATTTGGATCCTGGTTGTTTTGGTTACAGGATTTTTTGTAGAAGGTACAAGGATTGCCTATTCAAGGCCAGATTTTGAGATCTGGAGTTTTGTAGGTTGGGGCATATCATCGCTATTTCTTGGTTTGACCAAGGAGGGCATTTCAATTACCCATAAAGTTTTTTGGTATGTACACATGTTACTCTCCTTTTGCCTCATTGTGTATATCGCATACTCAAGACTGCTCCACATAGTAACTTCTTCACTTAATATGATGTTCAGGGGCGTGGAAGATACCCCCAGGGGAGCCATTTCTCCAATTGAGGATTTTGAAAACGCAGAGGAATTTGGTGTGAATACGATAGAAGGGTATACGTGGAGACAGATATTTGATCTTGATGCATGTACAAGGTGCGGCAGGTGTCAGGATTTATGTCCGGCATACGCAAGCGAGAAGCCTCTTTCACCAAAGAAGTTTATACAAGATTTAAAGGGGGAATGGGAAAGAGTAGCGGCAGGCGTAAAAAATGAAGACGGTTTAATCGATAATGTTGTTCAAGAAGAGACCCTGTGGTCATGCACGGCCTGTCTTGCCTGTCAGGTAAATTGTCCAGTATCTATACCTACATTTGATAAAAACATTGAGATGAGAAGGTACCTTACCATGACATTAAGTAAGACAACCTCTGAAACCAGGCTCCTGTTCAAGAATTTACAGCAAAAGGCCGATCCCTATGGTATGGGTAAAAGGCAAAGGACAGAGTGGACGGAAAATCTTGAGATAAAGAATGCTGCCGAGGAAGAAATGGAATATCTTTACTGGGTTGGCTGTGTTGCTTCCCTGGATGACAGGAACAGAAAAGTTGCGAAATCCTTTGCAACGATTTTGAGTAAGGCAGGTATTTCTTTTGGTATCCTGGGACAGGAAGAAAAGTGTTGTGGAGATCCGGCCCGCAGGACTGGAAATGAAGATTTATATTTAGGGATTGCCCAGGGTAATGTTGAACTTCTCAATGAATTAGGCATAAAAAAGATCATTACTACATGTCCCCATTGTTACCATACATTGAAGAATGAATATCCTCAAGTTGGGGGAAATTTTGAAGTGTATCATCAGGCAGAATTTATATGG
>CAIJOT010000292.1 GCA_903822335.1 uncultured delta proteobacterium | reverse complement strand
GCATTCATTCCAATGGATACATTGTCCTCCATGATAAGCTTCGGCAGTTTTGATTCATTCGTGTTATTCAGTACTTGAATCCAGGAATTAGCGTGAATCGTGACGCGGTTTCCCAACTGGATTTGATTGAGGTTCCAAAATCGAAGCGGAGGGATTATCGTGGTATTTTTACCTATTCGAAAGAAACTTTGTGCCAACAACTTTGTATAAACCCGTGCTTTTACCCGAGCATAAAGATGAATAATATATTCTTCTGGCCTCATGGCTCTTATATTCTCTCCTTGAAAGAACCTTTCTTGTCTACTTCTTTTTCTTTGCGACGACTGTAACCTGGGACCCGATGAACTCCTCAAACAACCTTAGGGTAAGTGTGTTGGCTAACCTTTTCTTTCTTCCACTTACCCACATTTCGTGTTTGACAATTTCGAAATTTGCTTGTGTCAATGTCTGTAAGAACGTGCTTCGCGTAAAAAAGCGCAAATGCGTGTTGTCGAGGATACCTGCCTCAACATAATTCCATTTTCCGAAAATCATGAGGTCCATCAAAACCCGCCAGTAACGGACATTCGGTATTGACGCTATCAGATTCCCACCTTCTTTGAGCCACCCCCTGATCCTGTCCAATGTTTTCCATGGATCACGGAGGTGTTCAAGGATATCCCCGCATATTACATAATCGAAGTAATCATTATAATCAATGTTCAGGGATTCGAGGTCCCCGCAGTACACTTTCGTGTAATATTGCGCTGCTTCCTCAGCAGCCGGCTCAAAAATCTCGACGCCAACCATTTCAGTGGCTTTGTTCAGGCTCAGGAGTTTTCGTCCCAGCTTCCCTGTTGCACAGCCGAGGTCCAGTACGACGTGCGGCCCTTCAGGTATCAATATGATAATCTGGTTTTTTTCAAAATTGTAATATCTGTCTCTTGGGTCTTTGTGACTTGCGTTTTCCATTGCGTGACCTCAAAAGTAATTTCGGAGTTCTGCAGGATTCCCCTTCATGCCTTGGACACGTTGAGGGTTTGTATGAAAACTCCCGCGGTTGGTTCGTAGGTTTCTCCCATGGTCCCTCAAGGTCCTTCTTTGTACCGTCCTCTAATTCTTTATCACAGGGCGTTCCAATCCGAGACTCCATCTTAACATAGCCAGGTATTTCCTGGACGAAACTTCAAAGTTTATCTTCCGGATGCGAACCAGGCGGAGAAGAGTAAGAACCTTGAGCGTGCCCAACATCAGGAGCCTTGCCTGTGAGCCAGTGCCGATTATGAATCTGTATGATAGTTTCCCCACTTTGCCGTAATATTTTTCCATCAGCTTCGAGACAGATTCGCACTTCATGAGTGTGGAAAACTGATTGCTCGAATTGCCGCTCGCCCCGGCGATTAAATGTATTATCTCCGCTTCGCTTAGGTAGTACAGTTTCCAGTCTGCTTCCGAGATTCTTCTGCAAAGATCATCATCCTCACTGTACATAAAGAAACGCTCGTCAAATGCACCAACGGACTGGAGCACTTCTCTGCGAACCACGAGGCAGCCGCCAGCCAGTATTCGAACATAGCCACTTGTGTGGGGATCCTTGCAAGGTAAAACCTTTCGCAGCCTATTGATCGTTTCACTTGAGACAAAAAGAATATTGAATAACTCAGTAAACGGGGACGGGAACCATTGGAGGCCAAGATTTTGCATTGTTCCATCAGGATATTTCATTTTGCATCCTAACGCACCCACTGAAGGGTTGGCTTTCATGAAATCAATCATGTGGTGGATGGCATTCTCCATTACAACCGTATCAGGATTCAGGAATAAGACGAACGGAGTATCCGCATAAGAGATTCCAACGTTGTTTCCTCTCGCAAAACCAATGTTTCCCCCAGAGTTAATAAGGAGAACTTCAGAAAACAAAGTCTGAACCATATCTCTGCTGCCATCCCGGGAGTTATTATCGACAACGATAACTTTTACCGCTTGTCTTTGCGTAGTTTGCCTGATAGACATCAGGCAATTCTCAAGCATTGCTTTTGTATTCCAGTTCACAATGATTATTGAGAGATCATCCATTAATGGCCCTTAGGCATTATTGACCAGATGGTTACATTGCGCCCAAAAAAGTGGAATTTTCTTGCACTTGAAAGTCTAATGAATCCACTTTTCTGAATAGAATTTAATTCCTGTTTGTTCCATGCATGTACCTCCGCGAATGCCCGTATCGTATTGTCTTTTTTTAATTCAAAAAATACATATTTGGTTAAAAAAGCATTGATATTTTTTCCACGAAATTCGGGAAAAACAAAGGCATCAAAAACATGTACGTCACAATCAGTAAGGGGGAAAAAGTATGGTTTCACTGGTTTTTTTCTTATTGTCCATTTAAACGCTGCTAACTCATTATTGATTTTTAAAAACCAGAGGATAGCCCCTTTATCGAAGCGTTCTCTAATTTGCCTGTTTTTAATAGTTTTGTTCCAAGAAGACAGTAGCCTATTTAGATCAATTTCTTTAATGTCGCCCTGTTGCTGTTTACACTCTACAGTCCAACTGTCAGGCAGTTTGATCTCTTTGTCTTTTATTGTAGCTATGTCCGCGTAAAATATAATAAATCTATTTTGAAATATATTTCTTTTTCCAACCTCCAATGCATGAATCGCTGTTTTGGACAATCCATTGGCTTTCAAGTAATGCATCAGTCTTCTGAGGTAATCCTGGATAAGCACTGTTTGTTACTATTATCGCTCAAGAAATTTAAGTTTCTCTTTGAGCGAAGGTAGTATGTGTTTCGAAGATTTTTGAAAAAGGTCGCCGGACTTTACCAGAAAAGAACTTATTGAGCTTTTACAAACTTCAAATTGACCAATGTGACATATATCCACTCCCGAAAGCCCAGCTTTGAAATGATAGACTCCAGGGTTTTTCTCAGGATTGATTCCCCCGAGATCGTACCACCTACAACCTTTTTCTTTGAACCATTCAATCATTCGCCATTGCAGAAGGTAGGATCCTTTCAGGTTCAATCCTTCTGTGCCTGTTGCCCCGAGCAGATATATACCCGTGTTGCCAATCGCTGAGCCAATGGAAGTCGAAACAGGTTTCCCTTGAAATTCACAGACAATGATTCTCATTTTTAGAGGCTCGGGGAGGTCTTTCTGAATCTCTCTAAACTCATCATAGTCAACTCCAGGTAAATATTCTTTTCGGTCGAGCATTTCCTTTTGTAGTGTTAAAAAAATCTGATAAAGCCTATCCTCAGTCCCTTCAATAACTTTTAAACCATTTTTCTCAGCACGGTTTAACTGATTTCTCCATTTCTGTGCCATCCCCTTTCGTAGTTCTTCAAGGGATGGAGTCAGGTCGAGCAATAGAGTCCGATACGGAGAGAATGACGGGTTCCGCTGAAAACCTTCACTCGAAAAAATAGTAGCCACATCAAAGGAATCATTTTCTATAACACATGGGGCAATCCTGAGCAGAAGACCCCTGCGCATTATGTATTCATCTTTAAAGGCCTGTATAAGGTTCTGCAATATCCTCGTGTCTTTTTCGGTTGCTTTCTGCTGCCAGAGAGGCCCCCATGGAATATAGGCTATGCCTGCATTAATTACAGGCATTTTTTTGATGGCCACCTGTGCAAGCCCCACCACTTCATCACCACGTTTGAGAACGAGATGGCTCAGGTTGTGTCTTCCCCAGCGTATCTCTCCATATGACCACGTCTGATATATTGTGGCATCATCAAACTGTAATAAAAGCGCTGACCATTCATCCTTCGTCACATTATCTATTTCTACATTATAGTTCGGCGAGAGCGTATTCATACTAATTTTCACCTTTCCTGACAACGAATTATGTAGACGATTGACCTCAATTCAAGAAAGCATGTATTTTGCTTTTTAATAGGAAAGCAAAAGGAAGCCAGCGATATGTACCCAGCAGTTTGAGCCGAAATTCAATACCCCAATCAGTTGGGTCTACCCTTACCCTGCCAGTTACATATTCATCGGAATCAATGAAGGCACAAACCGGGGTGATTGAAAAGACCCTTTTGTATCCTCCCTGACGTGCCATTTCTATATGTTTTTCATTGAATGCACCATATGGGAAGCTTAAAAATTGAATCTCTTCACCGATAATCGCTTCAAGAGTCTCTTTGGACCTTAGGATTTCATATCTCGCCTCCTCTTCACCGAGGGAAGTAAGGCGTGTATGACTCACGGTGTGTGAACCTATGGAGACCAAGCCTATTTTCTTCAATGCCTTTACCTCGTTTTCGTCCATCACCACCTCTTGGTTCTTATCTGTGTTGTTTTTTTGTATCCAGGAAGGGGTTTTACCGAGGCAACCTGACGGGACAAAGACGGTACAGGGAATATTTCTTACTATAAGCTCTGGGAGCGCGTTCTCAACAACGCACCTGAATCCATCGTCGAATGTTACGACAACATAGCTAATACCCTTTTCCAGAGATTCCATCTCGCTTCCCGAGACTGGTTGTGCGATTCTCACCAGGTCATCCATCTGATGGCTAAACCTATCCCGCTGTTCAGGGAAAATTGCATGATAGTAAAGAACAACGCACATACCAGGAGTTTCAAACCCGAAGAGCCGATATAAAGCATTTTTTAACCGATCAAAAACCCAAACAATTATACTGATAACTAATTTGACGAGACGAACTGTCATAGTTTTTTGAAAAACCCTTGGATTGGACCATTCACTGATAGGGTTGATAGCTTTGTTCTTCTCGAAAAAAACGACTCAAACATGGTAAAAAAACAACAGAAATGTTATCATTTTAATGTACCATCTATAAAAACGGTTTTAAATGAGAGTGTCTGCGTTTTCATGGCAATTAACCAATCTTTCAATGCTATATGATTAGGTGGCCCTCCTGGTGTATTATTCACATCTAAAACATATAGTTTTCAGGGGTAAGTATAAGAAAAACAACTTTGTGATTCCGCGCAAGTGCCTGTGCAACCTGATGACACGCGCGCGGTGGTTCATCCCATAATGTAATGGTATTCATCAGGTATGTTATCAACCGTTCTCCACCATGTCCTTAAAGCAAAATATCTCCACATTGCACTTAAAGAATCAGAATGTTTGCCCATAGCGCCAGATATCACAATATTTGAATATTTTATAAAATAGTCTTTATTGAAAAAACCGTCTATTTCTTTCTCTTCTGTTTGTAATAATGGCATTATCAGCTGTTCCCCCGACTTCACGAACCACTCAAATAATGGAACCGGGAATCCCATTTTCTTTCTATAAATAAAATCATCTGTGAAATATTTTTTCATATATTTTTTCATTAAATATTTTCCTACCCCATTTCTAATTTTCAGGTGAGTTGGCAGCGAAAAAACAAATTCAACCAGCTCACGATCCAGAAAGGGAACCCTCGTTTCAATAGAAGCTGCCATAGTCATTCGATCAGTGTTTTGAACAATACTTTGTAGCCCACGATGCATTTCGGTCAGCAACATTTTGTGCAGAAAATCAAACTGATCATTGGCTTTTGTAATTATGGTATATTTGATAAGTAATTTCTCATATATTTGTCCAGACTCATCATGAAGACTGTTCATAAAATCATCACTTGGCATACTAGCGCCGTAAGCTGCCGCCACCATATCATCTGATAAATGAATTCTATCACAAACTTTTCTAAATATTTTTTGTTTACCCAGTTTTGGTAATATACTATGTAACAATTCAGTACCTCTATGAGATACAATAAATCGTAATGCATGATTTAATTTTACCTGCATTGCTGCATACAAAGATGAAGTATATCCACCAAATATTTCATCAGATCCTTGCCCGCACAGCATGACAGTGCAAGTTTCTTTGGCAAATTTTGCTGCTTTATAAAAGGCAACCCCCGTCTGCAAAGGTGCATCATATATATACGATAAATATGGTAATAAAGAGAAAAAATCGTTTGAATTGTCTAGAAAATTACGGTGATTCGATCTGACCAACGCGGCAACCTGATCAGACCAACGAAACTCATTTGCTGATTCTTCTTCATAGCCTGCGGATATGGTTTGTATCGGCTTATCAAGCAACTCGGACATTTTCACAGCAATTAAGCTTGAATCTAACCCACCACTTAAAAAAACACCTACAGGCACATCGCTAATCAGTTGTCTTTTTACCGATAGGGTGAAGAGTCGTTCAAATTCTTCCAATGCCTCTATTTCTGTTATTTTAGAATTCACATCTACTTTTGACAGATCATAATATTTATGCGTTTCTATATGATCTCTTTTTATTTTTAGGTATGTACCGGGAAGGACCTCAAATGTATTCTGTAGTAAAGTTGATTTATCCAATGTTCGATTGAATAAGAATACTTCAGGAACTGCCTCACGGTTTAGACGGCGTGGGTAGTCTGCTAACGTATAAAAAGCCTTTATTTCCGAGGCAAAAGCAATTCTATTTGTATTTTGTGTATAATATAAGGGTTTAATTCCGAATCGATCTCGCACGAGATAGATCGTATCATCTCTCTTATCCCATAAGCAGAATGCGAACATCCCATTTATTCTTCTTAATGTTTCCTCGATTCCATATTCTTCAAATAGATGAATGATAACCTCTGTATCAGTACGAGACTTAAAACTGTGCCCCTTAGCGATAAGTGATGGTTTATAGTCCTCAAAATTGTAGAATTCCCCATTGTAAACAATATATACATTTTTGGTTTCATTTGACATTGGTTGATTTCCGGCAGAAGATAAATCAAGAATACTTAATCTGCGAAAAGCCAATCCGATACCATTATCAATATAAATGCCTGAAGAATCGGGACCGCGATGTATCATTGTATCGCGCATCGCAATAAGCCTATCTTGATCTATTCGCGTATTTTTATCAAAATTGATTATTCCAGATATTCCGCACATATCTCTCCCTCAATTACTGTTTTTTTTCGGTCTAATGACCACTTAAACATTGTAATATACTTATTCAACGAAAAAGATTTTGATAATTTTAAAGTTTTTTTTCTCTGAAATCTAACAGGAAATCGCTTATGCTTTATTGCTCGCTGTTAACCTTTGCCCATTAAAACCTTTTTGTCTGTTCGATATCATAGCTAATGGTCGAAATCATTGCTAATAAAAGATAAAAGCTTACAAAAATCTGGTCAAAATATGATACAGAAAAAAAAGCTGAGACATGTCCAAATAGTGCTACGCCCATTGACCAGGGTACAATTTTTGTTGAAAGAGGCTGATCCTCGGATAGTTTTATTACCTTGCCGATGCCTCGAAAGCAGAGGACAATTATGATAATAAATAAAATCATTTGTAGCAAGCCACCCTGAACACCTTCACCAATAAATTGATTTGTAATATCAGCCTTATCGGGGTCAATTGCCAAGGCTGTGGGCATCCAATGGGCAGTATACGTGGTACCGAGAAGCCACCATTCGCTAAAATATTTAATTGCCTGGTCAATTAAATACGATCTATGCCAGCCGCCACCTCCAGTCAACTCACTTATACGTGATACCACGTACCATACAGGAGCCTTCATATATAAATACAATCCAATCACACCGAAGAGAATCCCCCACTCTATAGTCCGTATATGTTTTCTAAAAGGCCACATGCATAGAGCGCCCGCTATAACTATTAATGTCACAATAGGCCCGCTCGATGCCGCAGCAATGGTGATTAATGTTGCTGTAAGAACTCCTATAACCGCATATTTTCTGTTTTCTTTCGAGAACCACAATGATACAAATAAAGGTATCAGGGTAGCGCCAAAAGTGCCTGCCAAAATTGCATGTTCAAAAGGGCCCTGCGCGCGGAACCTTCCCTCACGCACTTCAGAAAATAGCGGCACGCCGCCAAATGCAGAAAATATATTTACTCTTGTTGCCTGTTCGAGTAACATCCCCAATGCAAGCGGTATTATAACAATTGAAAGTATTTTTATTGCCCTAACTATGTCATCGAAATCCCGGATAACAGCACGAAAAAAGAAATAAGCCCCAACCGTATTATACGCAAACCCGAGACGATTGATAAAAGCAGCACCTGTGCCCCTTAAAAGGGTATACGCCAATACCGCCCAAATCACATACAGGATCATTATTTTATCAATGATATTCAGCTTAATAGAAAACAATTCTCCCCGAAAGATTGTTCGGGCCCATCCAAACAATAATATGATGCGTAACATATGGAAATTGAGGGTTTCTATTTCTATCCTTTGTCCAAGGGTCATCCAGCATGTGATAATGAACACAGGGAGTACGGCAAACCTGCGAGGGAGAAAAAAGATTAACCCCCCCATAAACAGCGTTAAAATCAGTCCTATATAGCTGATGTTTGTTGGTTCAAAATGTGTAATCATGTGGCAGACTCCTTACTTCCAAATACTACTTCCGAAAATTAGTCGCTTGAGTTGCTGTTTTCTCAAATATTTAATAAGTACTCTATCGTCAACTTGAGAAATTCTCTTGGTATAACCACTGATAAACCCATAAAACAGGCCTATTGATCCAATAAAAAAAGGTTTCTGGAACATTCTTTTAGTACACTTCAATAACATAAAGAGGGGGTGATATCCTGAAATGTAGTTAGCCCTGCCATTCTTTACGCAGTTTCTCCAGGAACCATCAGCAGCCCCGGTGTACCGGTGATGCAGAAGCTGAAGATCTTCAAGTGTCTGGGTTTGCCAACCAAGCATATTTGCCTTGACTTCATCCAGAGTATCCCATCCTGGGGCCTCAATAAAGCCCCCGATTGCATCCCAACAAGCCTTTCGATAGATTTTGGTAGCACCCCGAACATGGAAACGGGGTCCTTTCTCGTCTTCTAACTTTCCGTCAATGGAGTGGTAAATCATCCCGCCACCGACCCCAAGCTTAGGGTTTGCCTCGAATCGGCGAAAGCATTTCTCGAAGTAGTCTGGCTCGAAACTGAGATCGCCATCCAGCTTGACGATAAACTCCCAGTCTGAACATGTAAGGGCGTTGTATCCTGTATAAAAGGCCTCAACCACTCCCCCACCAGCTTTGCGAAAACCCCTGTTTGATCTGTGAACTGTTTTAATCCAACTATATTCAGTGGCATACTTGTCGATAATGGTCCCTGTATTATCTACAGAGCCATCGTTTACAATTATCCACTCCACGGGTTTAAAGGTTTGTAAAATCACAGAGGATATGGTTTTTTCGATGTATTGCTCCTCATCGCGTGCGGGGGTAATTATTATATATTTGGTGTTAAGGGGCATGTAATAGAATCGATACTGGTTGACTGGTGATTGACAAACCATTCTTCAACAGCTTCTGCAAGCGCTGGGGTCCGTAAAGCCAATCATATCCTCCGTTAAGCTTTGCCTTGAGGAAGGCTATATCGTCAAAGGAATTCATTGGGATGCGTTTTAGAAAAAATATGTCGTCATTTTGATCAGTTGTCCCAATCCTTGTGCTCACTCCAAATTTGTATCCGCACTTTTTTAAGATACCTTGTAAACGGTCACAAAACTTTTTATCTTCTTCTGGAAACCTGTAGGGATATGCGAAAGACTCTGACGATTCCTTGATATTTTCCTCAATTCTCTCCTTTGATCGTCTTAGCTCAGATTCAACTTCATCATTACTAAGAGACTTCAGTTGCCGGTGTGTCACAGAATGAGAACCGAACGAAAACCCTTTTCGACGCAAATCCCTTACCTCGTCCCATGTGAGACACTCTTTGTTCTTAAACATTAATCTTTCTTGTTCTATGAAGCTTGTAGGAAGAAAAATTGTAGCAGTAAAACTGTACTTTTCAAGAGTTGGGAGGGCTTCTGTGTAGAAATCTCGAAAACCATCGTCGAAGGTAATGACAACATAGTTGAGTGGTTGAGTGGTTGAGTGGTTGAAAGCAATCTGACGGCGTCGGTCAAGGGGATCACCGTATAGTTGTTATCGTAGAGGAATTTCATGTGTGTGGAAAATACTTCAGGGGAAGTATTGATCCAGTAATAGGGGTGACCGGTTTCCGGCTCGTCGGAGATGCTGTGGTACATCAATATCGGGATGCGCAAACCTTTGGGCTTGCGAAGCTTGGCAAGGGGGTGGAAGACATAGAGGGTTAAGAATCTGTCGAGACGAAACATTGTTTTGAAATCCGAATATCTAACCTCTAAATCCTAAACAATTTCAAAGGTGTAATGTTCAAAATAATTGTAAATTTTAGAAATTCAGTATTGTTTAGAGCTTAGGATTTCGTGCTTAGGATTTGCAGCAATTTAGGATTTAGTGGTAAAGCAAAATGCTGATTTATGTCTCTTGTATCCATTGCGACAGCTTCTTTTTTATTCTCGTCAGTCGTAAGTTATCCACCTGCCCGATATTGCCTATAAGAATATCACTATTCACCACGGCAAGCCTACTTATCCTTATAAGACTCGACAGTTTCAAACCTGAACCGCTAAAATCAGGATCTTTCGGGGTCATAATCTCATCAAAATCTGATATTCCTAAGTCAAGCTGGGAAGATATCATACAGATCAGCCAATCATTGTACCGTCCCGGCAACTTCCGAATGATAAGCGCGGGCCGGAACTTTCCCGGCTGTAGATCAGTTTGAGGAAACCGAAAAAGGGCGATCTGGCCTTCGGCAATCATGAGAAAGATTCTTTAAGGTCATCGAGCGAATATGGCGAGGCTTCATTTTCCATCCCGCGCATCGCCGAAGACAATGAGAACCGAGACCAGTCCTTTTCTTCAACTTTCGTTTTCAGGTATTCTACGAAATCAAGGACCTCGGCCTTCTTAGATTCGGGCAGGTCATAAATCTGCTGGATAATCTTTTCCTCTAAACTCATAATACTCCCTCCCGCCAATGTTTATTAGTACCGAATTGTCTTTGCAACATAACGTGTATTATTGCCATGTGCTGTGTTTTCCTTGAACCAATGAAACCAATTCAACTAATAAAACCAATTCAACCAATTGAACCGCTTCACCTCATTCAACTATTTTGTATGTCGCCAATACTTCCTCAACGATCCATAAAGCCCAACCCTTTTTAGTAAACTCTTGCTTGCGAGGTGTATTGCGGTCAAAGAAGCGCGCATGAGGTTAAAGGCCTTTAGATACATAGCCGGTCCGAAAACGTAAATGTCCTCGGCATCGACACAGACATCGCAAAATATTCTCTTGGCCTCGGAGTTTCCCACTCCAAAATCCACAGTATGAATCCCGCCACGCTCACACAGGTCTTGAATAACATGAATCATCAGATAATTACCGATGCGATCTTCCTTGTATTCAGGGTCGTATCCTATTTGTTGAGCATAAAAGATACTATGGTATTTAACGCCATGAAGAAAGCAAACAGGATTATGATCGATATACAAGATATATGCATAGAGCCAACCGTTGTCTATGTAAAATTCATACCTTTTTCGATTATCCTCCGTGAGAAATGAAGTTGCTCCGAGTCTTCGCTGCCAGGTGCGTGTAACGATATGCTCTGTGTCTTGCAAGATCATATCCAGTTTTCCAACTGAGTTATAACATGTGATTTGCATTCTGTTGTCATATTTTTTCAATAATTTGTTGGAGAAGTATCTTCTGTTGTAGTGCCTTAAGCTTTTGTGATCGGACCAATACTTATCCATCGAAGCCGGCATGCTCAATTGCCAGGATTCCTGTTTAATTCTGAAATGGTCTCTCGATGAAAACGGAACTCCAGAAAGAGCTAAATCGTGAAACGGTGAATATAGCGGAAGATTGCCAAATAAAATAATGTCAAACTTTCTCCGATGTAGCAATTTAACAAGAGCATCAAAGAGCACTGTACATTCCAGTTTATCTGTTTTTCCAAGAATTCCATTATAACCTAATACGAAAACATTAAAGTTCGGACTTGGAAAAACCTTATATCCAAACCTTAACTCAACAGGCATCCGTTTGATCGACCCGACCAATAACGTTTTGATTTCACCGTTCTCGTGAAGACCAAGGATATATGGTTTTAATTCAGGCTCCATCTCCATGATTTTCAAATAATATTCAAAATCAGAGTCCGGATGCCATTGCAGTCGTGTCCATGAGGACAGCAACTCACTTATAGATTGTTTGCTATCGTACGATATGACGTGTGAACTCATAAACGGTGTGTCCTCCAAACAAGGGAAAGATCAACTAACCGACCAAACAGTTGGCGCAATTCATCGCCGGTTTACAAGTCTGTCGACAAGATCAAGATATTCATGTTTCCGTTTTCCCCAGGTAAAATCCTCAACAAACTTGGAGGCGGTAATAGCGAGGGTATCCCGGAGTCCAGGATTTTGTATAAGCTCGAGCATCGCGTTGGCGAGATCTTTTTCGTTCTCAGGCTCGAAGAATCTTACCACGGCGTCGTTAAAATAGTGTTTGTCTATATTGGTGGCCGCAGCAATAACAGGTACCCCGACACACATGAATTCGAGAATCTTGGTACTAAACGCCTGCCCGCCGAATGGATCGTTCCTTTTCGGGACGACTCCGATCTGACAATGCCTCATCACATCTGCAACCTCAAAGAGAGATATGCTATTTCTAAGACGTATGTTATTGCCAATCCCCAGGTCGTTGATTAGCTTGAGAAGAGCAGGTCTTTCTTGGCCTTCTCCAAAAATATGGAATTCGGCATTAGGTACGCTTGGTTTAATTTTGCTGAACGCCCGAATAGCGATATCGAGACCTTGGTGAAAGTTGAGGGAACCCGGATAGATCATCACCACTTTACTATTTTCAACTTTTTCTGCCCGTTTGAAGAAGATTGACTGATCCGGGTAATTCAAAACCACACTGCACTTCTGATTGGAGACGGAACGCGAAAGTAATAGGTCTCTCCAAAGATGATTCGATATGATAACGTGATTAGCAAACATCGCAGAAACGCGCTCAACATTGATCAAGGTTTTATATACCATGCTATTATATGGTTTGTTGAACTTACTGGCATAGAACTCAGGCACGATATCATGAATATCCAGGATTACTCGAGCCCCGCGGAGTTTGGGCAAGAGGGTTGCAAAGACTTCGAAATCTGGCACTGAATGGACATGCACTAAATCATATGGTTTGCTTATATGTTTTCTCGTGAGAACCAACATTGATTTGAAAAAGAATCTCATCAATCGAAACAGGTACGAATACTTATGTCTCTCATTAAGGTCTCTCTGCTGAATCCTGAAAAGATTGACGCCTCTCATGACTTCATATTTTGGCGAAAGACCAGCATTCAAAGCAAAAACATCAACGTGATCCCCTCGTTCTGCAAGTGCCTCAGCATATCTCATTACCCTGCTGTCGCTATCATAGAAAGTGTAGGCCAGAACAGCTATTCTCATATTAGATTAGTCGGAAAGTTGCTATCTTTATTGTTTCACATGCATTAGCCGAGATGCTTATATAAGAGTTTACCTAAGGTCTTCGAGATCAAGTCAGGACTGTGTTGAAATACAACTCTGGCGATCCTGTAGGTCAGATTCGAATCATTTTCTGAGAATTGCGCAGATCTCTCGAGAGGATAGATAAACTTCGGAAGGTCAACAACCGACGATCCCCAGCGCCGCTTGAAATCCATCAAACTAACGTTTCTTATGGATGTGCGACCAAAGTCGAAAGTCAGATAGCCTTCCTGATAAGAATCCTTGATTTCCTCCCAAATCAAGAAGTGATTTGGGCTTATGTTACGAAAACGAAAGTCCCAAGCCTCGAATTCCATCGATACACGATCCTTATACTTGAAGAAAATTTGAGCTGCAGCAACGTCCTGATTTAAGATGGCCAGAGTGAGTTTTAGTGCCCCCTGGGGGACAAAGACATCCCAGAGAGATTCAAAGAGACAATAGGGATGTGGGGGGAGGCCCAATCTCGTGCGGGTCTTCACATAGAGCCTGTAAAAGAGTTTTAACTCCTCTTTGCTGTCTGCAATTACCCTATGTAAACCACTCTTGTTTGCTTTGTTGATTTCGTACCTTACTGCTTTGGCATGGAATGAGGTTTTAAGCTCCTCCAGGGGTTTGTCTAATGTCAGGTAATGGTGGTGAAAGAAACTGACCCTCCCGAACCGAGGATGTTCGGTTGGCATATTTGCATGTAGTGCCCGTATTTCTATCCAGTCTGCATCAAGTTGATGAGAAAGTTCAATAGCGCCTTCCAGAAGGGCAGCGGTGCTCTTGTCATCCGATATCAGCGGATCACATAGAGTTGCAAAGGGTATGCTTACGAGTCGTTTTCCGGTGAACCAACTCTTTACTTGAAATATAGGCAATCCCGCCACAATCCTGCCATTCTTCTCGTCTTCGACAATAAGATAATAGCCTTTCATATGTGGGAAGCTGCGCTCCAGCATTTCCTTCCAGCCCGACAGATGGACGATCCATCCGAATGGATGATTTTCCACGAAACGATCCCATCTCTCGTCGCGCAAAGGATCTATTAACACCACGTTTGGGGCTCCTGTGATCTGTTCCATTTTCTTCTGCTCCGCGAATAATCCGGGCTATTCTTTATAATGCGACCTAACGAAAAAGTGGCTTATTTTTAGGGACATAATTATTCCCGGAAGTTCATTTATTTTCAGTAAGACGGTCAACAAGGTCAAGGTATATGGACTTATTTTTTTCCCATGTATAATCCTCAACAAACTTCAGTGCATTCTGTGTGAGGCGGTTACGGAGTTCTGTATTGTTAATTAGTTCGAGCATGCAACGCGCAAGGTCCTGCTCGTCTTCTGCCTTGAAGAATTTGACAACAGAATCATTGAAATAATATTTATCAATTTTTGTATTTGAGACGAGGACAGGAACCCCAAGAGACATAAACTCAAGTATTTTTGTGCTGAAAGCTTCTCCCCCAAAAGGGTCATTTCTTTTTGGGACAACACCGAGGTCTGCATTTGCCATCACTTCTGCAATCTTATCGAGAGGCAATGAGTTTTTGAGATAAACCTTATCTTCTAATTTCAGTCTGACGATCAGCTTTTCAAAGTTTTTTCTTTCACTGCCGCGGCCATAAATGTAGAATTCTGCTTCAGGAATCTGGTCTTTGATTAAGCCAAAAGCCTTGATAGCGATATCAAGACCCTGGTGCCAGTTGTACGTTCCGGGGTACATCATAAAAAACTTGTTGTCTGTGCGGTTCCTGGGCCGTTTGAAAAAAATAGATTGGTCAGGATAATTCATTATTACCGTGCACTTACTTTCATCTACTAAACGAGATAATAGCAGTTTCTCCCAAATGTGGTTTGAGATGATCACATGGTGAGAAAATACAGATGAAGCTTTTTCCACACCGCATAGCATCCTGAAAAGAAGACTATCCTTGCTCTTGTTAAATTTGCTTGCATAGAACTCAGGAACTATATCGTGGATGTCCAGAATGATTTTTGCCCCCTTCAACTTGGCAAAAAATGCGGCAAAGACCTCGAAGTCGGGAACTGAGTGTATATGTATTAAATCATAGGGATTACGCATATGCCTTTGAGTAAGAAATACAGCAGAGTTAAGCAAGAAAACAAGGAGCTTTATCAAATAAAGGAGTCTTCCTTTTTCGTCAACGGTTCTGTTCTGGACACGGTAAACATTCACACCCCTTATAACTTCATGCCGTGGTTGACCCTTTTTCCCGATTGCAATCACATCTACATTATCCCCTCGTTTTACAAGGGCTTCTGCGTATCTTATCACCCTGTTGTCATATTCGTAAAAGGAATATACGACCATGCATGCTCTCAATTGCCGTCTTTCCTGCACATCCTCCCTGTTGAGTGTTGCTGCCTTACCTTGACCTTGATTCACCACGTCTCTTTTAAAAAATTCTGTAATGTCTTTTGGTAATGCATGCCAGTATTGTCCTTCATATTTCCGGCTCACATATTCGAGAAATTCCCTATAGTATACAGACGGGTATTCTCCAACACCTGGTCTTCTCTTATCAAAGCACATGTAATCAGGGTGAGTGATTAAAAGTGCCATGCCACCGTGTTCTGCAACCCAGTCAAGTTTCCGCTTCCAGATATCAATGTTTCTCTCTTTCATTATGACAAAGAGCGTAAAATCCTGTGGAAGCGTATATGGGAGTTCGACATAACCTTTCTGGTTTGAATTCCCGGCTACCCAGAAAGGAAAAATTGTGCGCATACCATCGGATTGCGGTTCAAAAGGGTCAGTATCAAATGTGGATGAATCATAAAGAATATTCAAATTATGAGCTAATTCAAGGTTGTGATACATGCTTGGTGCCCTGAAACCAACACACCCCCATTCTTTTAAATAATGATTAACCCGGGCAACCTGTTGTTGAAATATCTCTTCAGATTTGAATAGACTTTCTCTATGAGACAAGCCATGTAAGCCTATTTCAAACCCATTATCAATGAGATAATCCTGCAATCCCGTTGGTATCGTGTAATCTTCAGCAACAAAATTAAAAGAGGAGCGGAAACCAAGGCTTTTCTCAAGTTCCGCCAGAGGATAACATTTTTCAAGACCTTTTGCCGTTTCCACATCATGGGTAAGCACAAGGGCAAATCGCTTATTGTCTGGCCATCCTTGCCACCCTTCAGGTGGATTCTTTGCCCGCTCATCAATAGGCCATGTCTGTGCATATTTTAGTCTCTTTCTGAGAACAATACTTCTCCGTAATTGTATCTGCACCCACCTCGGGACAAGAGGTTTAATGAAATAGTAAGTGTTTTGGATGAAAAAGTTCATTTTACTTCAGGAGAAAGGAACGAGGTTAAAGGATAAAGGAAGAGAAAAAACCGTTCAATTGGTTTCATTGGTTTAATTGGTTGAATCGTTGACTAATAAAACCAATGGAACTAATAAAACTAATCAAACAGCAGTTATTCAACTCTACAACCAGTCACCTATTCAACCAGTCAACCTTTAAGCCAGTCAACCATTCAAGACCCAAGACCTGACTCCTACTCATTTATTGCCTCATTTAACCGGCCGAACGGCTCCATAACCTATGAAGCAATTGCTGCGAAATGCGAGAGCGGATCAGGCGCATCCCGCCCGAGCGAGCAAACCAGCGGAAAGCCGGGTGAAAGAACTGAGACCGCGCGTTCGGTATCATCACCAAACGGCCGCCAAATCCCATTTTAAAACGCGTCGTTCCGTCCCGAAAGGCCTCCGGCCGTTTTTCTCCTTGCGCCAATAGTTTTGCGTCATGATCGTCCACCCAGACAAAATCAAACAATTTGAAACCATTCTCCTTAGCCCACCTGATTATCGACCACCACATCAGGTGGTTGGGGTACTTATTCTGATACGCCCCCGACCACCCAACTTTCCAGACTCTTATCGTATCCCCGATCGTAAACGCGAAAGCGGCTGAGACAACCTCTTCACCCAATCGAACAAGAAATAGCCTGGCGAAACCGGACGATCCTGCAACCTCCCACAACTTCTTGAAGAAGTCCGGCTGTGGAGGGCTCGGCGCAGTCCCGCGCCGCCTGCAAATGGCAAGCATGAGTTCTCGGAACGTGTCCAAGTGCTCCTCCCCACCCAGTGCCATCTCAAATCCGGCCTTCTCTCCATACCGGATATTCCGTCTGGCGTTAGCACCCATGTTCTTCAGTAGATTGTCAAGACTCTGCTCAAGGTCCAGCACGAGTGTCGCTGTTATGAGCCCACTCGGAGGAATACCCGGGGGGTGAAGGGTGTAGCCCCTCCGGTCAAGAATATGACCCAAGGTCTTGGAATTATAGGGACAATCGAACACTTGATAAACAAAGCGGTGTTGACGGGCATACATCGTAACCTTATCAACAAGCCTATCTTCGAGATATGCCTGCCCTTCCTCACACATCGGTCCGCGAACAATGTAAGCAATATCTCCAAACTGTGGTAAGGGATGAACGAGCACCTGGATCCCTCCTACCACCCGGTCATCCCGGCAAGCCACCCAACGGATGGGCCGCCATCCATAATGTCGCCGGAACTGAGCCCACACGCTCGTCTGCTCGTAATGGGCACCGGGAAGTTGTCTCAAAAAACTATCCCACTTCGGATCTACAAGGGCTTCAGAGCAATCAATGGTGATTCCGTTAGGTTCCCGCTCCTGCAACTTGTGAGTAACCGTTTCTGCCATCATTTGGTCATTTTGATTGAATCAGCGATTGAATTGATATCAAACCAGTTTTCGATTCTGGGATCCAGTGAACAACCTGATTGGACGCTTCATATTCTCGAAGGGAAACAGCGCAGTCGGTAGAAGCGGTGTATATACCACTTTACGTCGAAAAGCGATCCATGTTTCTTTTCGTAGCATAAAGGGATAATAACCCGCCCTTCGGCTGGCTTTAAGCGATGGAATGTTGGACTCGTGAATATGAGCCATTGTCCATCGAGTGCCATTGAGGGCAAAAAGCTCCGGCGTTTTTGACATTGCGTAGCCCATAATACCTTTATTTCGAAAACATTCGGGTGTATAGGCTCCAATCACGAACATTTCATCCGAAGCAAGGACTCGGTATCCTCCTTTGTAGAAAGCCTGAAGGTTATCATTCTCATCTGGCCCAATTAGCCATCGAATATGGCACGGGGTTCCATCCTCTGTCTGGCCAACGTAACACGTCTTGATACCAGTTCGCAGTAATTGCAACAGTCTGATGCTATACATGATTTCACTGGCCACCATGTTAGGCCTATTGACGTCGATTAGTTTTAGAAGATCTTCCTCTTCTGCTTTCCTGAACGTGACCGGTATCTTGGCGTCTGAGCATTTCGGCCCGGCGACTATATCTCTACGAACAACATATGTCAAGTCGGTAGAAAGGATCCTGCATCCAACCTCTCTGAGAATTGATTTGAGGTGGCCACGACGAAGGAGCATCTGCAGCATTTCGGCCTTACCCCTTATATTTAGTTTTCTGTTAATTTTCCTAATCAAATCAAAGCCCCGGTTCACCTGGGTTGATGGTCTGTACTATGCAGTCCAAATTACTTACAGAGCGCCTAACTCCGATTTCTGCACATCCATCAGAACTTGAGCTTGTTGCTGAGATTCATGCGATGTGTCTATAGAGAACAGAGCCTAAAAATTTTAAGATCGGTATTGGAAGGTTACGAAAAATATTCCCATAAGTCAAGTGGCTGTCGGGTATGCCGGAAACAAACGTAGCCTTCCGTAATTCGAAACGGTGGTACCTCACTGGGCTCTCCATTGTTCCCCAGCCAGTTTTGAACTGGCGAAGGCCATGGTGGTCCAGGTCTGTCCGCCCGAGACAGAGGGTGGTAAACCCATTCTCGCAATACCATTTTATGGCTTCCCACATGAGGAGGTTGTTTGCCCTGAGATGCTGGTATTGTTTGTCAGAGGCACCGTATTTATAGACGGCTTTATCTCCAAAATGAAAATAGACATTACCTGCAATAGCTTTGTCTTTATAATAAGCAAGTGCGACAAATCCAAGATTCTTTGAAACGATATGCTCATAAATCTTGTTGAAAAAATGAAATGGCTGTGGGGGTAGTCCGTGTTCTTTCCTTGTTATACAGTTGAGTTTGTAGAATTCCTTTATCGCTTCGAGGGAGTTGAGAACCTTCACCCCTACCCCTTCAGAGATGGCTTTTTTGATATTTCTCCTGGTGCTGTCACGCAGGTTTGAGTAGACGGTTTTTTCGCCTGGCGAGAGATCCAAAATGTGTCCGTAGAAAGAGGTGGAAGGTGGAAGGGGAAAGGTGAAAGGGGCAAGGGGCAAGGAATGAGGTTCAAGGTTGGAACAACAACATCCGTTAAATTGGTTGATTGGTTGATTGGTTGATTGGTTCAATTGGTTAGAATAAGAAACTCGGAATTCGATGTGTTTCCAGCCGGACTTCTTGCCATGGGCAACTATAGATTCAAACATGCCTGAAGAGTCAATCTCGGCGCCGATGATAGGGTCGCAGTAGTCTGTGAAGGGAAGAGAGATGCCGCGATGGCCGGTGAGCCAACTATTGACGTCCATGAAGGGAATCAGGGCCGCAATCTTTCCGCCATCAAAGAGTGTAAAATAGGTTGGGGTGTACTGGTATGATTCAGAAAGCACCCTCGCCCAGGCAGAGGTGTGGAAGAAGGTAGCGCCGGGCAGATCGACAAGCATCGAATCCCAGTTTGGGTAGTTAATAGGGTTGATGATCTGCATATGCTCGATAGTTGAAGAGTTGAGTAGTTGAATGGATGAATAACTGCTGTTTGATTAGTTTTATTCGTTCCATTGGTTTTATTAGTTAACCAATGAACTACCCCGAAGCAGAGCTTCGAGGAATTCTTTTGATTAAATGAATTATCAAAAATTACCAATTGAAATAGAGGATAACTGAAAGCTCAGCGAGCCGTGTATTTTGCGGATTCGCTGTAGCGACTTACTGGACGATGTCATTTCTTGAAAAGGTCGCTTTGTGTACCGGTACGCTCAAGACGGAGCGAATCCTTATCTGCCGTGTAAATCAATATCCAGTCAGCCTCAATGTGACAGTCACGTGACGACTGCCACGGTCCTATTAGGGGATGATCTCTATGATTAACCGGAAGTGTGGTGCCCTCTGTTAGAATTTCTTGCAGCTTTTCCAGGTCCTTCCCTCGTTTCCGCATGCGGTTGACATCCCGGGAGAATTGCCTGGTCTGCGAGACTTTCTTCATTTTTTCCAGCTACTGAACATTGCCTCTAACGACTCAAATTCCTGAACGTCTACACCGCGAAGGCTCTTCTCCAGGGTCGAAGCTGTAATCTTGTTCGGAATCGCAACCAAAAAAGGCAACCCACCACGGAGCGATATTTGCTTGTAGAAGATGCGGATAGCCTCCGTGGGAGTAAGGCCAAGGCTCCGAAGGATCTCTTCCGCCTTTTCCTTTGTTTGTGGTTCAATACGAGCATGGACAGCTGAAGTTTTCATAACCATATTGTCCCACACTTGCAACACAAATGCAAACCGTTTTTCTCGTTTCTATTTCTCATTCTTGTCCAACAATTATTCTACTGCAAGCAATAATTTCTTAAATCCTATTTCCGAAGATATTTTTTGTCAAGAATATTATCAAGGAATTTAATAACTTACGCTGGCATAATCATTGTTAGGTGTATTCTACTCTTGTAACGGTCATATATTCCCGCAAGGAGGGATTAGGATTTGGTGCTTAGGATTTGCAGCAATTCTTGATTGCCCGCGGGTCCATACCCCGAAGCAGAGCTTCGAGGAATTCTTTTGATTAAATGAATTATCAAGAATTACCAATTGAAATAGAGGATAGCGGAAAGCTCAGCCACGAGTGTAACGAGTCGGCTGCATTGATTTGTTATGCAACTTTTTGTAATTCATTTACAAGTTCTTTTCCGGATATTGGTGGTGGGAGCTGTTTACCATCCTCTTTATAGAGTTGCACCATTTCTTCGATAATCTCGCAAAGCTTGTCAAATACTTCACGTTCATCACTTCCATGACAACCGCTATAGAAAAGCTCAGGGCAACTGCCGATGAAACAGTTATTAGTATCTGACCACTCAATGATTTTTACGTACTTTGATCCAGCGGTCATTTTTGCACCTCCTTAATAGCAGTCTGCACTGCCTCTTCTTGATAGTGTTTTGCATCTTCGCTGTCACTGCCTGAAATGGTTATCGGCTTTTTCAGCGTTGGATGTACTAAATTTCTATGACTTCCTTTACCTCCTCTATTCACAAAACCTGCCTTTTCCAAATCTCTAATTAAATCTCTTATTTTTCTTGGCATATCTCTGTTTTGTTAATTATATCATAGAAGTTTTGTGAGTCGTATGGTTGTTTTTTCATATTGCATAACGCCTGGGGTCACCGGGAGGCAAGAGTTGTTTATTGCCCGATCCGGCGCAACCCATAGTTATGCAGTAGTTTCATTTTGGATGACCGGATGCACGCCTCTTTGCCGGAATGATCTCGATCAATAACCTTAGAACCTTATTGACCGCATCCGAAGTGGGGAAGTACTTTCTTACGTCCGGTTCCAACATGATCGCTCCGTCTTTGAGCTTGAAGTACTGAACCGAGTCAGTACCGTCTTCTTTGTGAATTACGACCTTGTGGCCCTCGTGATATGCTTTGTGGTACATGCCCCGTACTGCTCCTTTCATGGTGGAGAAATCGTATTCCGGTCTCATGTCTTCTATCTTCAATGGTTTTCTGGGTTCAGCCTTCTTCATAATGCCTCCTTTCACTTGTCTTTGCTTTACGGCAACTAATGATACGTATTTTACCCTGTCTCTCGGTATGAATCAAAACCAGAACCCGATCTTTTGCAGAAAGGCCAATGTTGACATAGCGCTCCTCGCTTTCGGACGCGTCAATGTCTGGAAAGGTAAGCAGGAAAGGGTCATTAAAGATCGTTTTGCCTTCATTAAAGTCTACTTTGTGCTTTCTAAGGTTCTCTTTCTCTTTGACTTCATCCCATTCAAATGTGAGTTTCATTCTGTCCTTCCGGGAATCATTTGTTTTGTCATTTCAATGCATAACCCCAAAATCAGCCGCGAGTGTAACGAGTCGGCTGCATTGATTTGTTCGCTGATGGTTTTCGTTGTTTTTCCATCCAATTGGGAAGTGCTGCCCCAGTGGCTTTGGAGTAAAGCGTCTCAGGAGCAATGTCTATCTCGTTCTGCCAAGTGAGAACCCCAAGCTCTTCATTTATCTTAAAGTTCTTGAAAAAGGTAATGTCTTTGAAGCGATCAAAGACGCCACCCTTTTCGAGATAGCTTGAGAAATCTACAATTCCCCCTTTCCCATCATCAAACCTGACTTCAATCTTGTATTCAGCCTTGTAGCGGGCGAAAACCAGATCGTGTATCATTGTCGACCTCCTTTTACACCAACGGCAGGATCTTCTTTGGTGGCTCATTTTGCTTTGCCAGTTCCCAATCGCTGAGCAGTTCTTCCCGATGCTGAGAAGCCCATTCCATAACAAGTCCCAACGCTCTATGAGGAATATGTCCCTCAAGGACTCGCAACGAGTCTATCCCAATTGCCACACTGTCCTTGCCGTACCGCGCATGGAAATGGGGCGGGTTGTGATCATCATAAAACATGGCGATTATGATTCCGAAAAATCGGCTTATTTCAGGCATCCTGAACCTATTTTATCTTACATGGAATATTATTTCAACAAGCGAACAATTATTCTACTGCAAGCAATAATTTCTTAAATCCTATTTCCGAAGATATTTTTTGTAAAGAACATTATCAAGGAACTTAATAACTTACACTGGCCTAATCATTGTTATTATTCCAGATCATACTGTTTCCCTTTTTGACTATCGGTCATTTGATATTGTTTAGAACTTTAGAGTTTAGTGCTTAGGATTTGCAGCAATTCTTGATTTCCTGTGTGACGTAGGTGATTTGCTCCACGGAAAGTTCCGGAAACATCGGGAGGGAGATAAATTCTGAGGCGCATTTTTCTGCTACAGGGAAACTACCTTTTTTGAGACCAAGGAAATGATAGGCTTCCTGAAGGTGTATTGGAACAGGATAATGAATTCCTGTGTTGATACCCTTCTCTCCAAGGGTATTTATCATGGCGTCACGGTTCTGCATGCGGATTGCGTAGATGTGATATACATGTTTGGCATAACCAGCTTCCAGAGGAACCACAATCCCATCTCTGCCAGTCAGTAGTTCATTGTATAACTGTCCATTCTTCCTCCGCGCTTCATTCCATCTGTCAAGATATTTGAGCTTTACGCTCAGAATTGCACCCTGGAATCCGTCCATACGGGCATTCCAGCCCACGAGACCGTGGTAGTATTTTTTTGACTGCCCGTGATCCCGAAACATCCGCATCTTATTTGCGAGGTCAGCATTATTGGTTACTACTGCGCCCGCTTCCCCGTAGGCCCCGAGATTTTTCCCCGGGTAGAAGCTGAAACATCCTGCATCACCGATGGAGCCAGCCATTCTTCCCTTGTATTCAGCACCATGTGCCTGACAGGCATCTTCGACCACGTATAACCCATGCTTCTTTGCAATTTCCATGATGGGATCCATGTCGGCTGTCTGGCCAAAGAGATGGACCGGAATAATTGCTTTTGTTCGTGGTGTGATTGCAGCTTCAAGCATGGCAGGGTCCATGTTGTATGTCTTTTCCTCCACATCCACAAAAACAGGTGTGGCGCCGCAGTAACTGATAGCTTCTGCAGTGGCGATAAAGGTGTCAGGCACGGTAATGACTTCATCCCCCTTGCCTATTCCGAGACCCAGAAGCGCCAACCAGAGAGCATCGGTTCCACTACCAACACCTATCGCCTGTTCGGATTTGCAGAATAAAGCAAACTCCTTTTCAAACTGAGCAACAAATGGTCCACCTGCAAAGGCAGTATTATCAAGCACCTGCTGTAAGGCAGACTGAACCTCCTCACGTATAGTTTGGTATTGAGCTTTTAAATCGAGAAACTGAACTTTCATGGTTTTCCTCCAAGAAATAATAGTTGATTAGTTGAATAGTTGATTGGTCAATTTGAGTCTTCCTGCTTTCGCTTGCTCAGGTAGGCTATATACCCATTCAGCTTCTTGTTGATTGCGTAAGCCTGTTCCTTGAGTTGGCTGATATGTTCTTCTGGACAATATTGTTCATCAAAACATATATTAAGATCGTCTATTAATTCAGCCAGAGAACCCCGAGACTGCCGGCAAAACTGGATACTCTCCTGGAAATGGTATCTTCCATGCCCTTCAGCCAAGTTGTTAGTCAAGGAAGTGGCGGCTCTTCGCATTTGGTTTACAAGATTGAACTTTTCATATTCTGGAAGTTTCTTCGCCACTCTGTAAATCTCCTTTCGAAATTCTCGTGCCATCTGGTAGACTTCGAGGCCTTCAAATGTGTTATACGACATGGGTTTGGTTGAGTAGTTGATTAGATGATATGTTGATGGGTTGAATAGTTGATGGTTTCCTAACAAGTCATAAAACCGTCACTCCCGTGAAAACGGGAGTCCAGAACTGATTGATTTTTACTGGATGTTGCTTCGCAAGTGAAGATACCCACTGGAGCCTGTCCTCGAGTGTCTTTGTCGGGGGTGGGAATGACAGGCAAAGAATATTTATTACTTTTTACGAGACTGTCAACTCTTCAAATATTCAACCAGTCAACTATTCAACCCATCAACCAATTACTTTTCGATTTTTCGAATGATACGGGCTGGGTTGCCGGCGACGATTGTGTTGGGTGGTACGTCTTTTGTTACCACACTACCAGCACCGACAATGGCATTTTCACCTATGGTAATATTTCCGAGAATCGTCGAGCCTGAACCAATTGAAGCACCTTTCCTGACAAGTGTAGGCTCAACCTTCCAGTCAGCCTCAGTTTGTAATGTGCCATCCGTTGTTGCCCGCGGATACGTATCGTTGATAAAAGCAACTCCATGCCCTATAAACACATTATCTTCGATGGTAACCCCTTCACAGATGAAGGTGTGGCTTGAAATCTTGCAATGACTACCTATGAAGGCATTTTTCTGAACTTCAACAAAAGCACCTACTTTTGTATTGTCACCAACAGAGCATCCATAGAGATTGATAAATTTCGAGAGCTTTACGTTCTTGCCAAGCTTTACATCGTCAGATATACAGAGATATTGATTGATAGCTGTTCGTTTCATAGTGTTACCATCTTTCCTCTATGCTTTATTGATTTACTTGCAGCTTCGAGTATCCTGACAACCCGAAGGCCTGATTTTCCGTCATTAATCGGTGCCCTATTGTGTGTGATGCAGTCAACAAAATACTCTGATTCGAGTTTGAGCGCCTCAATCTGGTCAACCTTAGGAACCCATGCATCACCGGAACGATAGCTTACAAGGAGGTTATATACACTTTCTGTGCTCTTCACTTTCACACCTTTATCGTAGACCTTGATTTTTTCGTCAGGTTCGAGGTCGTTCCATACAATCATTTTCTTATCCCCTCCAATGAGTGTCGTCCTTACCTTTACCGGAGACATCCAGTTTACATTAAAATGGGCAATCATTTTGTCCGGGAAATACACCGTAAGATAGGCAATGTCTTCCAATCCGCTTTCAAAGTGCGATTCGCCGGTGGCAACCACCGCAGTGGCTTTCTGCTCCACAATGTAATCCATTATAGACAAGTCATGGGGTGCAAGGTCCCAGATGACATTCACATCATGCTGGAACAGCCCCAGATTTACCCTCACTGAATCGAAATAGTATAACTGTCCTAATGTTCCGTTATCTATAAGCTCCTTTATTTTCTTCACCGCACCGGTAAAAAGAAACGTGTGGTCAACCATGGTTATGAGTTTCTTTTTGTCTGCGATCTCAATTAATTCTTCTGCCTGAGATACGGTAGACGTGAAAGGCTTTTCGACAAAAACATGTTTCCCATGGTTGAGGGCATTTTTTGCGAGTTCATAATGGGCAAAAACAGGGGTAATAATTGCAACCGCATCTATATCAGGAGAGGATATTAATTCATTCGGGTTGGTAGTAATTTCTATAGCCGGATAAGTTTTTTTTGCAAGTTTCAGCCGCTCCTGCCTCGTATCACACAATGAGACAACCTGAGCCCCCTCTGTGTTGTGCAAATTTCTCACAATATTGGGACCCCAGTAACCGTAACCAATAACACCAATACGTATCATGTAAGACCTCCGTTGATTAGATAATTAGATGAATAGTTAAATTGTTGATTAGTTGATGGGTTGAAGCGATGATGGGTTGAAGAGTTGAATAACTGCTGTTTTATTAGAGGACTGGTTAACTGGTTTATTAGTTGACTGGGTGAGTGGATGTGGAGCATGCTTGGTTATTAGTCAACGATTCAACCAATAAACCATTCAACGGTTTTTCTGTTAACTAATAAAACCAATTCAACCAATTAAACGGTTTTTTCTCTTCCTTTTTCCTTAATATGCTCCTTTGAGGGTGAGAACTACTAAAGGTGTTTTCACGAGGATTTTGATATCCAGCCATGGAGACCATTCCTCTATATACTGCAGGTCAAGACGAACCATGTCATCAAAGGTGGTTGCACTTCTGCCTCTTATCTGCCAGAGCCCTGTTATTCCTGGTTTCATTTCCATGATTCTTCTCCTGTGCCAGATATCATACTGTTTAAATTCGTATGGTATGGGTGGCCTTGGCCCTACAAGAGACATGTCTCCTTTCAATACATTGAAAAATTGGGGCAGTTCATCAATGCTTGTTTTGCGTATGAATTTCCCTATGGGTGTAACTCTTGGATCAGTCTTTATTTTAAATACTTTAGACTGTTTGGCCCCTTCTTCATCACCATCAGCATCTATCTCCCCGCTGATGAATTTATTGATATATTCCTTATGGGTATCTTCATTGTTACCTACATACATTGACCTGAACTTTAAGAATGTGAATTGTTTCCCCCATATACCAACCCTTTTCTGTTTAAAAAATACTGGTCCTTCGGAGGTTAATTTGATAAGAATAGGGATAAAAATAAAAAAAGGTGAGAATATGATAATTGCTGCAAAACTGCCAAAAAAATCAATAATTTTCTTTACGATGAGGGAAAATTTCTTTTTTGGTGTTTCCTTTTTTGAGTCTACATAAAGATT
>CAIJOT010000291.1 GCA_903822335.1 uncultured delta proteobacterium | reverse complement strand
TTTTCGTCAAAGCCTACCCCATTCGATCTGAAAGGTATTCTCTCTGTTCGCTGGTGCTCCATCTCCGACCCTTCTAAGAGTCCCTCTGCACTTGAATGTGAGACCCGCCCACCCAGCCCCTGGGGTTCGAGCATAAGATGCATCCGCACATTCATCTCCCGCATATGCGAAAGAACGCTTGAGGCACTCAAGATGGTTCCCCGGAGCTTACGCAATGCTCCCTTCGGGAACACCTTCCAGACCAAATACAGCTATGGATGGATTTGGGCAACAAGCTGTGAAGATGCAACCCCAATTCCCTCGTCCTTAAATGACATAGCTAAAAAATTCCTTGACAAGTCCCTGAAATAAAAGGAAGATGGAAATAAAAAAGGGGTGGGAATGACTGTTATCAACCAGAAAAATGGGCTTTTTAGCGGAGGAGGCAGGGAATAACGCAATGTTTGCAACAAAGTGCCTACCTTCCTATGCGGAAGCCGGAGGACGTACCAGAGGAAGTTGCTTTCACAGTGAAAGCAATTATTGAAGTCTCCGGAAAGTCAATAAAGACGATGTATTACGGGCTTTCGCTCTTAAAGCTTCCCGAAGAGATTCGGATGGCAATTTTGCCGGATTATGTGAAAAGTGTACCCATTGTCGTTGACAACTGTGAAATGTAGGGTATAATGTTAATAATATTAAATAATTATATTCTCCCTAATTGTTGTTCAGTGTCCAACCATAAAGAGGGAGGGGGATTCAAGACCAATGGTAACAATTCAGAAACCAAAACCACCATACCAGATTTATTTAGCTTATCAAGGTGAATGTAATGGAAACAAAGAAATGGTTCAAGGTTCAACATAATCACTCATCTATTCCGATATTCTTCATCAAATTTCCAATCCGTAATTTGTTCTTATTCACAGTGATTTGCTTTGCGTTATTCATGGCTTCGATGGCCCACGCTGAAGGGGTGATTCAACTTCCCCAGACAGGACAGACAAGGTGCTATGACAGTGCAGGGACGGAGATCACCTGCGCAGGCACCGGTCAGGACGGAGAGATTCAAGCCGGAGTGGTCTGGCCGAATCCCCGGTTTACAGACAAGGGCGACCAGACGGTGTTGGACAACCTGACGGGCCTTGTCTGGGCGAAAGACGGGAATGTCATGAAGACTCGGGACCCCGGCTTCGATACGGATTCCACCGATGGGGATGGCAAGGTCTACTGGCAGCATGCCCTCGATTACATCAAGAAACTAAACTATGAGAACTACCTGGGGCATAACGACTGGCGTCTGCCGAATATCATCGAGTTAGAGAGCCTGGTCCACGCCGGGCAGTCAAACACAGCTTACTGGTTGTCTTTGCAGGGATTTTCTAACGTTCAGGCGGACTACTATTGGTCGTCCAGTACCTACGCCCACTACAGCGACTTAGTATGGATCGTCTATGTGTACGATGGCATCGTGGACTACTACGGTAAGTATTCCAACTACTATGTCTGGCCCGTGCGTTCCGGACAGTCTGGCTCATTGGGTTCTTCGATCATTTCTCTGCCGAGAACAGGGCAGACAACGTGTTACAACGACTCTGGCGCGACGATCGCCTGCACTGGAACGGGGCAGGACGGGGAACTCCAGATGGGCGCAGTCTGGCCGAATCCCCGGTTTACAGACAAGGGCGACCAGACGGTGATGGATAACCTGACGGGATTGATATGGACAAAGGACGGGAAAACACCAGGTCAGGCAACGTGCGGCCCCAGTGAATACAAGACATGGCAAGAGGCCCTCGATTACGTGAAGTGCCTCAACACGAACAATTACCTTGGTCATAACGACTGGCGTCTGCCCAACCGTAAGGAGTTGGATAGCCTGGTTCACGCCGGGCAGTCAAATATAACTACCTGGTTGTCTTTGCAGGGATTTTCTAACGTTCAGGCGTACTACTATTGGTCGTCCAGTACCTACGCCAACATTACCGACTTCGCATGGGTCGTCTATATGTCCTTTTATTATGGCGTGAGCAACGGCAGTAAGTCCAGTAGCTACTATGCCTGGCCCGTTCGTGCAGGACAGGTACGTCTTCTCACACTCAATCAGGGCTGGAACCTCATCTCCTTCCCGAAACTTCCATCAGATACAAATGTAGCAACAGTCCTAAACGATATCTCCTCCAATGTCCGCATCGTATGGGGATTTGATAACAACACTAAAGCATGGTTGAAATGGAAACCCTCAACCCTCAACCCTCTGCCCTTCGCCCTCTGCTCCATCGAGTCCTGGGAAGGCTACTGGATATATATGGATCAACCTGGAACTATTAATATGACAAACTGGACAGCCCAGTCAACAACGGTTTCGCTCTCTGAAGGATGGAACCTTATCGGTTATAACGGAACGGATGATATCGGTGTTACAACCGCTTTAAATAGTATCTCCGGTAAGTGGACTATCATCTGGAACTGGGATAGTGGCACCTGGTATGCAAAGCACGCCACCGTCACAACCCTCCCTGTTTCCGAACTAACCAATCTGTATCAAGGCAAGGCTTACTGGATTAAGATGAAAGAGGCAGCAAATTGGAGTCAGTGATTTTATCCGATGGTCGCATTGGGTCGCATCTTTACAGCTTGTTGCTCAAACGCCCATTGGGTGCTTTTCAGGCAAAAAACCGGAAGAACTTTTTGCGAGTCGCGACTTCGAGCACGGTTTGGGCACCCTGCCGATGCGCTGAAGTGTGCCCGCGGCCAGGCCGCGGTTAGGCCAATTTTCGCTGTCTGAAGCCCAGTGGCAAGTTCGAAAATTGAAAGGAAGCAAAGCGTTGCAGGGTAAAGCGCGCGCAGCGGAGCAGTGAGCAAAACAGTGTTCCGGCGTAAAATCTGTTTGGGCAACAACCTGTTTACTCTTTACAAAACTCCCAAGACACATAGAGGTCTGGCATTGACGGCCCGTTGCCCAAACTGGTGGTTACGCCTATTTTTCTCACTCGTATAAAAGAAAACAGGCTCATTTGAGCTTGAAGTCAACGCGACTGTCTTTCAGTTTTTCCTTCTTTTCAGGTGAAAGGGTCTTTGGTTCGATGATAAACACCCTGTCAGGGGTAACTTTCCCTGATTTCAGGATAAAATCCTTTGTGTTCATGGCACGCTGGGTTGCCAGTGTTCGTAAATCTTCGTCGTTCACCACTGTGTGGGTCAACATGAGTTTTTCCATTTCAGGGACAGGCAGGCTTTTTGTAAAACCCACAGTGGTCCTTGGTTTTGCAAATTTTTCTGCCTTATAGGCCATTGTGAGATACTTTTCGTATTCCTGCTGCTCAACCCTGACTTCATCTATTGGTAACGTTGGCAATCCTTTCTTCACCATTTCATTCAACCTCTGAACCTTCACCTTTTTTTGCACGAGATAGTTCTTCAAGCCCTCCTTGTCTCTTTCGATGTCCACGTGGCCCTCAATGTCAAGCTTAAGGGCAGGCCTGTCATACATGGCTTTTATCAGGATATCGAGTTTTTTCATATTCTGATCCTCTACACGCGGACCCCCATAGCCAAATTCCATATAGCTGAGCTCCTCTCCACCTCCAAACAGAGCCCCGAGGAGTGCAAAAGGAGAGGTTGCGGCTTTTGCGAGGAGGTTAAGGATGACCTGCAGGATGATTCTTCCCACACTGAATTTTGGATCGTCAATGCTTCCCGACACAGGGACATCAAGCTTAATCTCACCATTTCTGTCTTTAAGCAGGGCAATTGCCAATCTCACAGGAAGTTTTGTTGCATCAGGGCTTTCCACCTTATCACCGAGGGTGAATTGATCAAAGAAAATCATATTCTGTGCATCGAGTTTTTTCTTGGCGATCAAATATTTCAGGTCAATGGATAACTTTCCTTTCTGTATAGTGTATCCGATGTATTTTCCGGAATATGGGGTCATGGGACTCAATTCAAAGCCTTTAAACTTCACTGTCAGGTCCACAAAAAGACTGTCTTTCGAAGGATTGATCTTACCCACAATCTCAAGGGGAATATCCCGATTCAGTTTTCCCCGTAATTCTACCTCTGCAAGTTCGTTTTGTTTGAGAGAAAGGCCTGTTATTCTTCCTCCTATTTCAACGAGGTTTGCTGAATAGCTTGGTTTTATCATTTTGTCAGTAAAATCTATCGTCCCTCCCTGAAGGGTGATGTTCCCGATCTTTATATCTGTATCTTTTTCCGTCTCAGTTCCTTTTTTTACAATCGCTGGGCCTTCCTTTTTCGGTGTAGCAATAGAAGCATCCTTGTTCTGTTCCTCATCTTCAAGGATTTTTTGAACGTTCAGTGTTCCATCAGGGTTGATTGTCAACCGTGCATAGAAATCTGCCAGAGAAATCCCGTTTACATGCACATAAAGGGGATTATATCCTACGTCGAGAGCATTGAAGGAAAGTGCCTTCCACTTCAGGAAATCATCTCCGTGAGCTTTATCAATTGTTGAGAGGTCTGCGATGAGAACCTTACCTGTGTATTTTATACTGAGTCCTTTGTTATCAGGGTTGCTCACCGTAAGGTTACCCGAGGCATTCACATTGCCGCCTGTGATATTGATTTTTATCTTGTCAGTAAAGTAGGACTGAAGCGTGCTGATATTGATGTGTGTAATATCTACTGCCAGACTTGCTGAGATGGGGTCGATCCCTATTGGCCCTTTCACAGATACAACACCTGTTTTATTCAAGAGCAAAGAGAGGGAGAGCTTAGCCTTACTGTTCTTTGCCGTTGAAATGTTCTCGCCCTGTACGTTTAGTTTCTTGACCTCTAACGTAACAGGCTCTGATGGCGTGAGGTCATGGAAAAGAATCTTTCCCTCTTTGATTTGGATTTCCTCAACAGTGATAGATGGGGTTTGTTTATCCTTACCTTTTACAGGTGCTTTCTGTTCTTTCTTTTTCGTTGAAGCTCCTTTTCTCTCTTCGATAAGCCCCTGGAGATTCAGTTCTCCGTTTTTCCCTCGCCTTACCACGAGTTCTGGTGACTGAAGAGCGATCTTTGCAAGGCGAAGGTCTTTACCAAATGGTTCAAAGGATGCCAGGGTAATATCAGCGGATTGTAGCCGCAACAGAGGATTCTTCTCCACATCCTTCACGAATATGTTTTTAAAGACAATATTTCCATTCACTGTAAGGGAAGGGTCTCTGTCCTTATACTGGGTAAACAGAACCTTTGCGGTCAAATCCATAGCCCCTGAAAGAAGCTTGAAGTTCATCTTCATCGGAACGTAGGCAAGATAGTAAGGAAGGTCGAAATCCTTTATATTGATGTCGAGGTCAGTTTCCAGGGAATTGGCAAAGGGTTTTGTCTTACCTTGCAAGGCGAAGGGGTTTCCATTTATTCTGGCTGAAAAAGTTGGCTGGACATAGTTGTTAATGTAGTAGGGTATATTGGAGATAAAGGGAATTGCAATATGCATCTCCCGTATCGTATGGTTCGTATTTTTTGGCCCGTCAAAAAAATCAATACCCCCCTCTAATATTGAAATGTTATTTACAGAAAACCTCATTGGTTTTGCCTTTGCTTTTGGTGTGGGTTCATCTTTTTCCAAGAGGTCGGAAAAGTTGTAGGATTCATCCTTATTGCGGGTAATCTGGATATACGGTTTTTTTATCCTGACTTCCTTCACAATAATCGCTCCTTTAAAGACAGAGAGAGCCTCTACGTTTAAAAATAACTCATCGAAGGATACGAATGTAACTGATGGCGCATTGTCTTTCACCGTAAAACCTCTGACTGTAACGGTGAGCGAGTATGGATTGATCTTTATCTCTTTTATGGCTACTTCACGATGGAGATTTTCCGAAAGCTTTTTTATGAGAACCGATTTTACAACAGGAGGGAGAACAAAAAACCCAATGATGGTGAATAGCACAAAAAATCCAGTTATCCATATAAGAAATTTTCTCAACCGACCCACAAAACCCCCTGAATATATAACAATGGTATCAAAAGCGTTTTTCTCTTGTCAACTAAAAAAGCTGTGGCGTGGAAAGCTGTGATGCATGCTACAGGGTGGTTCATTAACGGGTTGTTGCCCAAATAGATTCCCTCTTGAGAACACCGTTTCCTTCGTGCTTAAGCTCCGTGCGGATTACCCACTACATGATCCGGCATCACTCAATGTGTGAACTCGTCGTTCCTCCTCAGACAGCACACATTGTCTCTTTGGGAACGTTCATCCTTCAGCCGGGTACTCATGGAGGTACGACATGGGTGGCCCCAACCCGTACTCGATGTCGCTCTTCAGGCAAAGGTTCACGGCTCGAAGAAGCCGCAAGGTGTTCTTTGTGGCTACGTGCGAAATTGATTTGGGCAACAGCCCGTTAAGAAAGAACCAAAAATTTTCAGCATCACCAATAGAATATTGGTTGCAATTTGGTATAAAAAGCTTCAAAGGGATGCTTGCCCCACCTGTGAAGAAATGAACTACCCCGCGGGAAGCCACGGGGTATCAAAGGCGAGACAACAACATGAAAACCATCTCGAAGCAAGCCATGGGGTATGGACCCGCGGGGCAATCACTTTTAAAAATTCGTTTTGGCAGCACGATTGGCAGTTGAGATTGCCTGATGGGACAGGTCTATGGATTGGCCGAGTATATTAAGGACCTGTGCTGGATTATGAAAGCCCATACTATTCTCAGCAGCGACCATATCCCAGTACCACTGTGCTTTCCGCACAAGTTCCCGTGCTTTTTCCAGCCCTGACCTGTTCACGTTTGCCTGAGCCCCTGCTTTCCCGATCACTTCATGTGCCCTTGCCACAGTCATACCTGCTGTGTGCTGTAACTGCCAGACATTATCCTGGGTTGTCTTGACCCTTTCAAACAGCCATTCAGGGTTCTGGTCGTGACAGGGTCGGCATGATGCCTCAACATGCCTCATCGGGCTTGTGACCCAGTGGGAGGTATATTTCTGGCCTTTTTCGCGCATGTAGGGCATATGGCAGTCCGCACAGGTAACGCCGGCCTTTCCATGAATCCCGTTGCTCCAGGTCTCAAAATCAGGGTGCTGTGCCTTCAACATTTTCGCCTGTGAATCAGGATGAAGCCAGTCCTGAACAAATCCACCCGGTTTCTCCGCATAATAGGCGTATATCTGCTCCGGATGTAACCCTTTATCCCAGGGGAATATCACCCTGCTGGTCTCTGGTTCAAAATAGTATTCCACGTGACATTGCCCGCACACGTAACTCCTCATTTCTTCCCGTGATGCCTTTTTCACGTCTATACCCCGTCCCTGCATGGCTTCTATGAAAGCAGGGTTGATTACACGGAGGTCCATCGTGGCCGGATCGTGACAATTGGCACACACGATGGGATGCTTCATTTTGGGGAACAGATCGGAAAGGGGTGTTTTCGCATATGACCAGCCCATATCCTTATAGATGTCGATAAGGTTTGCTGTCTTGCAGGTCATACATGCACCAGGGCTTTTCGGGGTGACACGTTTTGTTTCCCTGAGGTCTGTCACCGTATAAGGGTGTCCGCGGTCTTCAGCATAGTCCTTACTGAAAGCCATGCCTTTGAAATTTATGAGAATCTCTGGTTCTTTTATGGCATGTTGAACCTTCTGGCTGCCGCCGTAGCCTGTCGGTGAAGGCGACATTTCGAGGTTTTTCTGGTAACTCCTGTATTCGAGAGGGTAAAACTTTCCCCACACTGCCGGGTCATATTCGCCTGCCGGAATTTGTGCCAGCTTGATCGTGGATGTTGGTTTGAGAACAGTGGCTCGAGCAACGACAAAAACAACACATACAACCACAAGCCCGAGAAAAAAAGTCAATAATTTTCCCCTTCTACTCAAATTGTAACCCTCCTTTCACCAAGCCCTGGCCATGAACAAGATTGTGGTGGCATTTCAGGCAGTTCTGCCCACCTTTGGCCATTGGTGTGTTTTGTATGGTTGAATAGTGACACCTCAGACAGTTACCGTTCATAATATTTTTTCCTCTGTAAGAAAGCCTGATGGTAGCTGGATAGTCACGGGAAACTTCATGGACAAGGTCATTAATACCGGCACGGGCTTTGTATGCCAGTTTTGCGATAATGTGAGCATCAGGCATGTGGCACTCTATACAGGAAAACTGTTTATGTTTCGATATCTGCCATTTGCTGTAAACATATTCCATGCTATGGCAGGAAGCACAAAACCGTGAACTTCCAGCAAGGTGGTAGGTTTCTGTCAGTGCTACCATAAGTACCATACCGGCAATTACACCAAGCCCAACCAACCTCCATGTGTCAGAATAGAAAACATTTCCTTTACCTTTATTCATGGCTTTGATACCACGGGAAATGGATCAACATCTTGCTCTCTATCTCGTCCAATATTACCCTTGCCAGATCCATAGGGCTATTCGCTTCTTCCCACCCGGCCGGGTTATACCCCTTCATGTCCTTCTCTATCATCAAGAAATTCATTATCCTTATTGGTCTCCACGTCATCATTGCTTTAACCGTCTCAGACAATGTACCTTCCACCTCTAATTTCCCCTTCTCAAGTCCCCAGAGGGCGA
The DNA here is from genome assembly GCA_903822335.1 of uncultured delta proteobacterium. Classification (GTDB taxonomy): domain Bacteria; phylum Desulfobacterota; class Syntrophorhabdia; order Syntrophorhabdales; family Syntrophorhabdaceae; genus CAIJOT01. The sequence continues at coordinate 2,884 of CAIJOT010000291.1, read as the reverse complement.
GCTGGACGCAATAAACACAGGCAGAATCCGGTTCTTCCCCTACTTGCTGAAGCATCTCTCTCGCTTTCTGGTTTACCGGTAGCCTGTTCAGCCCCTCTATGTTTTCCTTCACTTTTGTCATACCTCCTGAGCAGGGTGATGGCTATGCCCCATCAAAGGTGTGATGTTCCTGGGTTAGATACCATGATGCAGGATCTACAAAATACTCTTCCACATTTTTTAAGGACAGATAGTGTTCACGTTCAATCTTTGCGAGAAGGTCAAAGAATTCCCTCTCCTTGGGATTTGATACTGCATCCCGTAGCTCTTCGTAAAATTGCACACCCTTCGCTTCGAAATCAATGGCTGTGCGGACCGCTTCCAGGTCATCCGCATCTCCCCTGGTCTTCTCGTCAATCTTTTGAACAAATTTATTCAGAGTATCCTTAATGGTGGTCTCTTTAACCTTCAGGGGAACTGTTTCTGGCCATATACCCATCTTCTTCCATTCAAAGTGGAGCTGTTTCAAACGTTCATAGTGTTCCAGCTCCTCGTCTCCAATCTGCTGAAACATCGCTTTACCGAGTGGGTTCTTTGTCCTTTCAGCGTTTTTAAGATAAAATTCCCGCTCTTTCATCTCATTATTGAGCGCCACTTCCAGAGCATCCAGGCGTTTTTTTTCATTCATGACATTTTCTCCTTTCTCACAAAGGCGTTTTATTTGTGGTGATGATTAAAAAGTATATAGAATATATTCTAATCAAGGAAGATTTTTAATACACTATTTTTTCGCTTTATCGCATGAACAATCAGAAAGGTGTTCCACTCTCTCTGTGTTTTTCCCCATGTCCCGTCTCTGTTTTGGGTTGTAAGCAACCTTTGGAAAGCGAACCTGAGCTGGGCATCGGCACTGCCAAACTCTAAATGTGCAAGAATGTTTACTGTCTGATAGAAAGGGATGTGAGATAGCCACTTTCCTGAAGGTTCCTGAAGGTGTTCCAGCATATCCACAGCCATCTGCATCGCTTTGCCATGGGCATATTGTGGATGTACAATAAATGCCCTCAGAATGTTGTTCATACAGGATCCTGAACATAGACGACCATGCTCTTTCTCTATCATTTGGCTGAGCCTTTCGTACATTTCAAGGACTCTCTCATCCTTTTCCCGGTCAAAATTTGTCGCATGAAAAAGGATTGCCCCGATTGCAAAATGACCGAAGCAGCCTTTCGTGAAGGGCAGGTTGTGCAGGGCATCTGGAGCAATTTTTTCAGTTTGCCGTTTGGGGGTATTGATAAATGACTGTAGGAGTTCAACATTCAGGAGCCAGTCAATTGCGTGGTCTATAGAGGCGTCTGCATTTCGGACAGTCAGGTGAAGACCAAAAAGTCTCTGTATGGTTGATACAATTGAATTATCCCATGAGCCATTGGGAAGTTGCCCAGAGCGAAGTTGAATCACAACTTCTCTATAATCGCGTTGCCAAGCCTCTGCCTTCTCCTGTCCCAGCCATTTTTGTCTGGCATAAAGTCCACCTGGTGTCTTGCTGTTTTTAAATACCCCCAGGGGATCATGGGGAAGCTTTATTGCCGGTGGTGCGAATGCTGGATTCACTGTTCTCATGACCTTAAGACAGTATCATTCTTCTTTTAGTATCACAACCTCTACTTTTCCCCTCAGTCCTTCTGCAAACAACTCTGCATTCATTTTTGTTCCAATGATGGTGCCGTAATGCATCGGTATGACAACGTCAGGTTTTATATCAAGGGCTGCCTGAACCGCCTCTTCTGCTGTCATCACGTACGTCCCCGAAACGGGCAACAGGGCGATATTTATGTTTTTAAAGGTTTTCATTTCCGGTATGTGATCTGTATCGCCGGCAAGGTATATTCTTTTTCCTTTTATTGTAAAGATAAATCCTACGCTATCCTTTTCTTTCGGATGAAACTTCTTGTTTACATTATAGGCAGGTACAGCCTCGATGCGTATACCGCCTATGTCCATTACGTCCCCCCTTTTTGCTATCCTGACATTGCCCGATAGCTTTTCTGCACAGGAAGGGGTTGTAACTATCACGGTATTCGGTCCTTGAATTTTCTTCACATCATCAACCGAACAATGGTCGTGGTGCTCATGGGTTATCAAAATTATATCTGCCCTGTCCGTTGTGTCGTCTTTCGCTTTTATTCGAAACGGGTCTGTATAGATTACCTTCTCGCCCGTGATTTTGAACGTATCATGTCCCAGCCAGTGAATATCACTTACTAATAGTTGTGCATCCTTTACATCAGCCCTCACAGATCCTGCGAGGCAAAAAACAAGGATTACAACAAACAGGCAAAAGAATTTTTTCATGGTACCCTCCAGATTGTTTTCATACATCTGTAAATGATTTTGCTGTTAGTAGTCCCCTTCCTGGGTGATTCCGCTAAGCAGCCAGCTTCTCTCGCCAATCTTCCGCGTGAATGTCCAGTATTCGAGGAATTTCACGGGTTCTGTGGAGCTACCTGAGATAACCTGATTATTGGTTTCGTCAACAGTATAGTCGAGCAGGCTTGCGAGAAACTTGACTGTGATATATTCTTCGCCCTGATCCTGGGCAGCGTCAACGATTTCAACCTGGCGCACAGCGATATTTTCAAGACGGTTAATCTGTTTGCCTGCAATGGCTTTGTTTACCTCTTCCTGAAAGGTATTAAGCATTTGCGGTGTGAACATGTGCCTTACACCGCTTAAGTCACGTTTTGTCCAGCCACTCTGGATTCTGAAGAAGTTATCCTCTACCAGTTCTTTAAACTTGCTTTCGTCGAAAGATGAATCCATCTCACTGATATGGCGAAGCCCCTCGGAGACAGGATCTCCCTGCGCAGAAGAGGTATAGACCGGTTCTGCAGCAGGAGCATCG
>CAIJOT010000290.1 GCA_903822335.1 uncultured delta proteobacterium | reverse complement strand
TTTGACAGTCTGAGAAAACACCTCGAAGGCATAAACGCATGGGTTTTAGTCCTGGATACCAAGGGAGTGAATGTCTGGTGTGCAGCAGGAAAAGGCACATTCGGGACAGAGGAGCTTATCAGACGGGTTATATCAGTCAACCTTCCCCTGATTGTTCGTCACCGGACACTTATCCTTCCACAACTTGGCGCACCTGGCGTAGCTGCACACGTTGTTACAGGCGCGACGGGTTTTAAAGTTGTCTATGGCCCTGTACGGGCAGCCGATGTTCCACGTTTCCTTGAAAACGGCATGAAGGCCGACTCGGAAATGCGAACTGTTTCATTCAGTTTAAAAGAACGGCTTATGGTGATACCTGTTGAACTTGTTCAGTCATGGAAAATTGCCCTGCCAGCATTACTCTTTCATCTTCTTTCCCGCTATCCGGAGGGTAATATAATCTCATGGTCAACGTTCTTCGGGTTCCTTCCCTATGTCGGCGCAATTCTCGTTGGGTGCGTACTTGTACCGCTCATGCTTCCCTGGATTCCCGGCCGTTCCCTGGCCTTTAAGGGCTGGCTTGCGGGCATTATCACCACGATTATATATAGCCTTTTGCATTGGCATTTATCGGCAGAAAACATTATGTACCTTCTCGTATTGCCTGCTATCTCTTCTTTTTTAGCCCTCAATTTTACCGGTGCTACCCCTTTCACGTCCCTTTCCGGCGTAAGAAAGGAGATGAGGTTTGCCATACCACTTCTTATTTGTTCAGCGGTTTTAGGGATTGTTTTACATATTTTCAGGTTATGGAGAATACCATGGTCAATGCTATGAGATACCTCAAAAATGTGGTTACCTTGAAGCTGGACAACTCTAAATGTACCGGCTGCAGGCGATGTGAGGAGGTCTGCCCTCGTGCTGTTTTAAGGCTGAATAATGGCAAGGTGACTATCGCCGACATGGATGCTTGCATCGAGTGCGGTGCTTGCAGCCGTAACTGCCCTTTTGAAGCAGTTACCGTTTCTGCAGGCGTTGGCTGTGCCTATGCCATCATCCGCGGTGCCCTGAAAGGAACCTCTCCGGATTGTTCGTGTTCGGGTGAATCCAACTGCTGTTAATCTTTGTTAGCTATCCCTTTCCTTGGCCAGCAATCTTGCCCCATGAATCACGAAGTGATACTATCCGATTAAAAACGAGTTTATCAGGCAAAGAATCTTTCGAATCAACACAGAAATAACCGAGCCTTTCAAACTGATATCTGCTCCCCGGTGTTGCATGTGCAAGGCTCACCTCCACATAGCAGGAGGCGAGGGTTTCTAACGATCCTGGATTCAGGTATTTCGTAACGTCATCCTCAACACTTGCCGGATCGGGGATTATGAAAAGCCGGTCGTACAATCGCACCTCCGCAGGTACCGAGTGATTCGCCGATACCCAGTGGATCACTCCCTCCACCTTGCGTCCATCTGATGGTGGGCCATTTCGTGTCTGTGGATTATAGGTACAGTGAAGCTCAACCACTTCACCGGTTTGCTCATCCTTCACCATGCTCTGATATTGTATGATATAGGAATTTCGGAGCCTAACCTCCCGCATAGGACCGAGGCGTTTGTATTTATTTGGCGGATTTTCGTCAAAGTCGTCACGTTCGATGTACAGCACCTTAGAAAATGGAACCATCCGCTTCCCCATGGCGGGATTCTGCGGATGATTGGCGCATTCAAACTCTTCAGTAAGCCCTTCGGGGTAGTTGTCGATGACAACCCGAAGAGGCCGCAAGACCCCCATTGTGCGTGGCGCCCGTTCATTTAAGTCCTCACGGACACAATATTCAAGAAGGGAAATATCAACAAGATTTTCCTTCTTCGCAACCCCTATTTTCGCGCAAAAGTTTCTGATCGCCTCTGGCGTGTAACCTCGCCTTCTCATTCCCGCTATGGTTGGCATGCGTGGATCGTCCCAGCCTGTGATGTACCTTTCTTCGACTAATTCGATCAGTTTTCGCTTGCTGAGAATCGTGTAACTAAGATTGAGACGAGCGAATTCGATTTGCTGGGGACGATCATCAGCAATCAATTGGGCAACAATCCAATCATACAAGGGACGATTATTTTCAAACTCAAGGGTACAAATCGAATGGGTGATCCTCTCGATGGAATCTGAAAGGCAATGGGCAAAGTCGTACATCGGGTATATGACCCACTGTATATCTGTCCGATAGTGGGGTGCTCGTTTGATACGGTAGATGACAGGGTCTCGCATAACAATATTCGGGGAGGTCATATTGATCTTGGCACGAAGTACATGGGTTCCGTCTTCGAATTCACCTGCCCGCATCCGGGTAAACAAGTCCAGGTTCTCATCCACGGAGCGTTTTCGATAGGGACTCTCTCTGCCTGGCTCGGTGAGCGTTCCGCGGTACTCTCTTATTTCATCAGCACTCAAACTGCAGACATAGGCCTTGCCGGCTTTAATGAGCTGAACCGCAAATTGATAGAGTTGCTCAAAATAGTCAGAAGCATAGAACAGGCGATCCTCCCAGTCGAATCCCAGCCAGCGGATGTCGTGTATAATCGATTCTACATATTCGAGGGATTCGCCACTCGGATCCGTATCATCGAGCCGAAGATTGCAGGTAGCACCATATTGTGACGCAATGCCAAAATTAAGGCAGACGGACTTGGCATGTCCGATGTGGAGATAGCCATTCGGTTCTGGTGGAAAGCGTGTAGCAACACGCCCTCCGTACTTGTTCGTCTTAAAATTGTCCTCTATGATTTCCCGAATGAAATCGGTTGGCGGAGAAACATCAACTTGCGTCATTTTTCAAACTCCTTCCGCATTTGCTATTTTCTTACCATAAGCAGCTTTCTCTTGCAAGAAAACGGTTATATATAGCTACAGCGTAGAGCGTTTTCTATAATTTCCTATCCGCTATCGGTTGATGGCATAATAAATGACAACCACCCCCGTGGTTGTCATTTATGGTTAAGAAGGATAGAATTGAGAACAAAACAGTACATGTGAGGCATGAAGATGATAACGAAAAAAAACTGTTCAGGTTACGACAGACGGTCAATACAATGTTCTTCTCTTATCACCTTTCACGCCGGGCAATAGCAAGGGAACTGGATGTGAGCAGGACCTTCGTCATACGATGGACACAGTC
>CAIJOT010000289.1 GCA_903822335.1 uncultured delta proteobacterium | reverse complement strand
TTCCTGTTCAGCCTCAGTAAGCTTGTTATCCCTTTCCAGTGTCTGAATTAAAAATAACCGAACCTTTCTGTTCTTCTCATTCTGGGAGAGAAAATCTTTGAATATCTTTTGCGCCCCGGCGTTATCTTTATTCATGAGCCGTATATTGGCAAGGACCATGTAGGGGTCTTCTTTCTTCGGGTTTTTCAAAATCAAGGATTTTAAAATCTGCTCAGCTTTTGTTTCCTGCCGTTCCAGAACCAGGTATTCAGCCTTTAATAAAAGGGCTTCTTCATGATTCTGGTTTTTAGAGAGGGCAAGGTTAACCTTTTCTAAGGCTTTGTCTTTCTGATGCCCCATAAGAAGGATTTGTCCTAAGGCGACCTGGGCATCGAGGAGTTCAGGGTTGAGCTCGATAGCTCTTAAAAGCGTATCATTTGCATCCTTCACCTTCATTTGTTTTAGGTATGACATTCCGAGCATTTGATAGGCTTCGGCAAAATTCGGATCAATCTGAATGGCGTTTTTGAAATCGAGGCTTGCTTTTGCATATTCGCCCTTCTCAAAAAGGTTTTTACCACTTTGAAAGAATTTCATTTTTTTTGATTCAGGCCCTCCGCACGCTAACACAAACGCAACACAAAGAATAATGATGCATTGAATGACTTTTTTGGATTTCATATATAACCCTCCATGAGGCTAATGTATCTGATTGTCAGCAATGAAGTCAAGAAGAATGCTTCAATAAACCAGTTGAATGGTTGAAGAGTTGATTGGTTGAATAGTTGAATGGGTGAAGAGTTGATTGGTTGAATAAATGCTGTTTGATTAGTTTTATTAGTTCCATTGGTTTTATTAGTTAACGAATCAACGAATTAACTAATCAACAAATAATATAGACCACTGTCTTTCTTGTGGGTAGCTGGAAATGAACTATCCCGAAGCAGAGCTTCGAGAAATTCTTTTGATTAAGTCCTGGAAACTTTTTGCAGGTTTTCTCTTCATTCTGAATTCTGGATGCTGGCTCCTGGATTCCAATTAGCTGGTGAATGGATGAAGAGTTGATTGGTTGAAGAGGATACTGTAATCAGTGTAAGATATTCTTACATATTTACAAAAGTGATGTAGACGCTTGTTATATATAGCTTGAACGTGATTATGCACAATATTTTTTGTAAATCTTTCAAAAAAATTGTAAAAAACTTTTACAAAATGTGATATACATCACATACAGGGATACTTCTTCTGTGTAACGTTAACCGGTAGCAATTAGACAGTACTTCTTGTAATGGTATGCATCTCGCATTATTTCGGGTAGCAACAGAATTTCAATGGCGGTAGCCTATTGAAAATCGTTAATTTTGTTTGAAAAAACAAAATTCAATAGTATAATAGAAAAAGTAAATGATTTTTCTATAGGATTCTATAGGAGGTGAAGGGGAAAATGATGCATTTTAGAGGAATAATGATGTGTGTTATGGTTGTTTGTGTGCTCCTGATTATCAATGGCTGTGCTATGGGGCCAGTGGTAAAAAACAGAACACCTCTCACAGACACTCAGATGCAAGTACCTCCGATTTCTCAGATAGATTATAGAATCACTGTGGGCGATGAACTTGATATCAAGTTCCACTATAACCCCGAGCTAAACGAGAAACTCCCTGTACGACCTGATGGTCGTATTGCTCTCCAACTGGTGAGTGAAGTTACTGTTGTTGGTTTAACACCACTCGAATTGAGAGATTTATTAATAAAAAAGTATGCTTCCGAGATCAATAAGCCAGAGATTACAGTGATTGTTCGCTCTTTCATAGGAAGCAGAATTTTTGTTGACGGAGAAGTCAATCGGGTCGGTCCTGTTCCTTTGCTGGGACCTATGACAATCCTTCAATCCGTTAACTTTGCCGGGGGTTTAAGGGAATCAGCCCGTACAAATGAGGTTATCCTCATCCGTCAGGGCAAGGATAACAAGCCCATTGCCACAACCGTGAATCTTGAAAAAGTTCTCGATGGCACAGACTTTAGTCAGGATATATATCTTAAACCATACGATATTGTGTTTATACCGAGATCGCCTATTGCAAACGTTGATCTGTGGGTAGACCAGTATATCCGCAGGTTGCTTCCATTTGCGTTGCCTTCTCCAGTTCCTTCTCCTACAACTAGTGTAACTTATTAAAGCGAGGTATATATATGGAAGAAAAACAGCAAGGTCATAAAATACGGGATATTTTAACAATTATCTTTAAACACAAGCATATAATCCTTATTTCTTTTATCAGTTCAATCATCATTACCCTTCTTATAGCCTTTGTGCTACCGATCGATTATTTTAAAACCCAGTATGTTGCAAGGTCGGTCCTTATGGTGAAATTTGGAAGGGAATTTAGTGCTATCTCCGAGGTGGGTGAAGGGAGGCCACCCATTAACCAGGAGGCGATTGTAAATGCAGAGATGCAGATTCTTACAAGCCGTGACCTCATTGATAAAGTCATAACAGAAATGGGGACGCTCAATATATATCCAAAACTGGCAAAAGAAAACATTGCAGGCGTGGCACTCCAGGAATTG
>CAIJOT010000288.1 GCA_903822335.1 uncultured delta proteobacterium | reverse complement strand
CTTGCTTGAGGGCAGCAACTGCGTCGTCGTGGTCCTGTTGGCTGACTGCGTTTATGGTAACCAGCTCCTTGTAACGCTGAACCCTATTCCTGATGGACATGACATTGGCTTCAGCCCTGGCAAGGGCTGCCTTGGCACCGGCGTAAGCTGCCTCATAGGTGGCAGGGTCGATCTGGTAAAGCACTTCACCGGTTTTGATATCCGATCCTTCCGTGAAGAGACGTTTTTGGATGATGCCGCTTACCTGGGGCCTTACTTCCGCAACAAGGCAGGCAGAGGTTCGTCCAGGCAATTCCGTGATGATCAATACACGCTCCGTTTGCATTACCACTACAGCTACTTCAGGGGTGCCGCCCTGCGGCGGTCCCTTCGGTTTTCCGCAACCGGTCAACATCAGGCAGAAAACGAGAATTCCCACGGCGGCGATGAGTCTGGTTCTGCAAATTACTTGCATACAACACCTCTCTATTGATTGAATTTAAATAACCACCCTCAAAAGCATTAGGAGGATGAAGTTTTAGGTATATTTCTCCACAATTTCCCCATACGCGAGCCTCAACAATTCTTCTACGATTCTGCTACGCTGCTCCTCGGTAAAAGGTGATATGGACAGGGTCTCCTGCAACAGGAGACCCTCCGCTGCGAGGGCCAGCACGGCGGCCCTTTCAAATTTGACGTCCGAAGATACAATTTCAGCATAGACCTTTCTAATGGCTTCGCGCACTGGCACAGCGAGCTTGGGATTGTGCGCGAGGGGCGCAAGAAGAGAAGCGCCCACACGGTCGGACTTCTTATCGCGAAGCAAGGACGAAAGCATATAGGCCTTCAATTCCCGCGTCGGGCTGTCGGGAAGCTCTCTCCATATTTTTTTTCGCGATTTCTCCCGGGCCTCAATCAGTCGGTTGAGCATCGCCTCAAGGAGCGCTACCTTTGTCGGAAAGTGGTGAAGAAGCCCACCCTTACTGACACCTGCCTTAGCAGCCACCGCATCGAGCGTCATGTGTGCCGCACCCGATTCCATAACCACAGCCTCTGCGGCATCCACAATAGCATCGTATGAACTGTGTCGTGGACTCATAAACCACACTCCTTTCATCTTTACAGCTATACCGGCTGGACGGTATAGCTGTAAATACCATAAGAAATTGCTTCTGTCAAAATGTTTTTTATTATATTTTTGATCCTTTGTCTACGAGCTACCTGGTGGTGGAGCAATGACGCCTCTTTTTTCTCCATACAGGCCTATTCTATATGCGGGGAGAAAGCATTTCATCATAATGGCACCCTTGTTGTTAAGCTGTGGTGCTGAAAATAAGAACACTGACCAGATCTGTGAGGCAGAAAGTAATGTTTTTTACTCAATCTGTTGCTATCACTATCACAAAAGTAATTAATTTGATTGATTTTTGAAATACCCTTTTTAAGAGTGTTTTACTCGCCTGCTCATGGAGATTCAACCCTATGCTGTATATGTCAGTGTATCGACAATGCCAGCTAATAAAAATAGACACTAAAGTTTTATACGCACTATAAAATCGCTGATGAATAGCCCCCATCCCTCTGAGTGGTTAAATGCCATTTGTAATGTGGTATATTAAGAATAGCAGATTATCGCTTTCCAGGAAGACAGCCGGATTCTGTAGGAACAGAAAATAAGCTGTCAAGACTTTTGCACATTTCAAACCGTATTCAATAAGCTCCTTCGAATGTGTATGATGTAGATTTGTATTTGAAAGCGAGTATACTTCCTGTTTGATCAAAACCGTTGACTTCAGCTTACTATAAGGAAGTAAGGAGCATGACGAAAAAAGAGCATGGCAATTACTCTCTGTTAAGGGCATGTTTAAGTGGGCAACAAAAACATCTTAACAGGAGGAATAACCGCCATG
>CAIJOT010000287.1 GCA_903822335.1 uncultured delta proteobacterium | reverse complement strand
TTATCCATTAGACTATCCTTGTATCGTGCACAATAGATACCGATGGGAATTCCTATAAAGAAGATCAGTATCATGGAGAGAATGTTGATCGTTATGGTGATGGGCAATCTCTCTTTAATCTTATCTATTACAGGCCTCCTATCAGTGGAAAAGGATATACCAAAATCGAGTTTCACTACCCTTTTTAACCACAGGTAATACTGGATATGGAGAGGTTGATCCAGCCCGTAGAAGATTCTTATCCTTTCCCTTACCTGTTTTGTGACCTTTGGATTCATTTCCGTGCCGATTACGCCAGGCTCACCTGGTGTCAGATGTATCACGACAAAGGAGATAAGTGTAATACCAAATAACATGGGAACCATGAAAAACAACCTTTTAAGGAGATACTGCAGCATTTATCTTATACCTCCTCTGTCCCTCCGGTACATACCACTTTATAAAATTATGCATCAAACCGGATGGTGCTGGTTCTATCCCTTTAAACCTTTTATGGATTGCAAGGTTTGCATAAGGGATGAATAAAAAAGTGTAAGGTTGTTCTTCAGCCAGTATCTCCTGTATCCGGAAATAGTATCTCCGTCTTTCTTCTTTGTTGAGCGTGTGTCTTGCTTTCACAAGCAATTCGTCAACCTCTTTGTGCTCGAAGGATATAAAATTCAGCTCCTTTACGCCCTGTTTTGATGAATGCCAGATGTCGAAGATGTCAGGGTCATGCGGGATAGTCCAGCCTAATATCACTGCCTCAAAATTCTTTTTGTCAATGAATTCATTTATGAAACTTGCCCACTCGATCACCCTTATCTTGACCTTGATACCAATTTCCGAGAGCCTCTTCTGTATAAGCTCAGCACACCTTATCCTTACATCGTTACCCTGGTTAACAAGGATTGTAAATTCAAATAGACTCCCCTCTTTAAAGAGCATGCCACCTGCTCCATGCTTGAACCCTGCCTCATTGAGAAGGGCAATAGCTTTGTTTCTATTGTATGTATATTTTTTGACTTCACTATTGTAAGCCCACATATCAGGCTTGTATGGTCCTGCTGCCTCCACACCCTGACCGAGCAGTATCCCGTCGATAATCTCCTTTTTGTCAATTGCATAACTTATCGCCTGCCTTACCCTTTTGTCTTTAAAAAAATGGTGTTTAAGGTTGTAACCAAGATAGATATAACTGAAAGCGAGGTATCTGAATTTGTTGAATTCTCTGTGAAAGGTCGGATAGTCTGTCTGTCTTACAAACTGGAGTGGTGTGAGTCCTGCCATATCTATACTGTAACGTTTCAATTCTAAAAACATCGTGGCGCTATCAGGGATGATCCTCATAATATAACGTTCAATATACGGTTTACCTTCAAAATAGTACTCATTTGCGACAAGCACAACCCTGTCCCCAGACACCCATTCTTTAAAGATATATGGACCTGTCCCAACTGGTGTACGAATGAGACGTGATGTGGTAATGTCATGACCCTCAAGAAGGTGTTTTGGAAGTATCGAAGTGGACCAGCTTATCAGGCTCGGGGCAAAGGGTTTACTGTATGTTACCCTGAAGGTGTAATCATCAAGGACTTCTGCCTGTTTCACCAACAAGAAATCACCTGCATATGCTGTTGGTGTTTTTGGGTCAATTGTAACGTTGTACGTATACATCACATCGTGTGCCGTAAAAGGATGACCATCGTGCCATTTCACATTTTTTCTTAAGTGAAAGATGAGAGAGAGGCTATCTGAGGAGAGCTCCCAGGACTCAGCAAGGTCACCCACTATGTTAAGGTTCTTGTCGTATTTCACGAGACCATTATATATGTAAGAAGAGACCTCATGGGATGGGCTGTCAGTGGCAAGTATCGGTATGAGGTTTGATGGCTCACCGATTGACGCAGTAATTACTGTATCACCGTATGCCGGTATTCCAGGGTCGTCATAGAGCGTAGCCTCTTTATTCCGGGTACATGAAAAGAGTAACAGGATTGATATGCAAACAATAATTTTTTTAATGGGCATTTTGATTCTGCTTATTCTAACAAAGGTAGTATTTAAAGTAAAGCAGGCAAAAAGAAAAGGTCGCAAACGGTGGTGTTATTTGAATTTATGATAATCTTTATTCTTTTCGTAGAGTATCTTCAAACCTCTTAAGGTGAGGAATTCATCCACCTCATTAATGGTTTCTGACTGTTTAAAAATAAAGCTTGAGAGCCCCCCTGTGGCAATTACGTATGGATTTGTTCCTGTTTCTTTTTTCATTTTTTCCACTATTCCGTCCACAAGACCTACATACCCGTATATTATGCCTGATTGCATAGCATGGACTGTATTTTTTCCTACAAGACTTTTAGGTGTTACCAACTCTACCCTTGGAAGTTTTGATGCCCTTTCAAACAAGGCTTCAAGGGATATCATGATTCCAGGTGCAATGGATCCTCCCGCATACTCTCCCCTGGGGGTTATGTAGTCAAAGGTTGTTGCAGTTCCAAAATCTACAATGATAAGGGCCTTTTTGTATTTTTCAAAACCAGCTACTGCATTCACAATCCTGTCTGCACCGACTTCCTGGGGGTTTTCATAAAGTATCGGCATCCCTGTCTTTATTCCAGGTTCTACGAGTATTGGCCTGATCCCTACATATTTGCGACAGAGGATTTCAAAGGGGATAAGCAAAGGTGGTACTACACATGAAATTATTGCGCTGTCTATTTCGCTGAGTTTTATTTTTTCAATGTCAAGGAGGCTGTTTAAGAGTATTGCGTATTCGTCTACAGTCTTTTGAAGTTCTGTGCTTAACCTCCAGTTGTTCCTCAGGGTGCCGTCATCAAATACCCCGAACACTATATTGGTATTTCCAATGTCAATGACAAGTAGCATGGTTTAAAAGTTTACATCCCCCGCAATAATCTTCTTTATCTGCCCATTGATGTTGAGAAGCATTGCACCGTCTCTGTCTATGCCTTCCGAAACCCCTTTATAGGATTCTCCCATCTGGGTTATTTCCATATATTTCCCTTTTATTGCTGCTTGTTTTTCCCAGATTTCACAGATCTCTTTCTCTCCCTTTTTTTCAAAGACCGAATAGTATTTCTCCAGATTAGTAAGTAGAATACCACAGACAGAAGCCCTTTCATATATCTTTTTCGTTTCCATAAAAAGGGATGTGGCTTTTTGTTGTATGTCCTTATCAATCTCCTCTTCTTTCATATTGATATTGAATCCAATACCAACAATAACAAACCTCACAAGATCAGCTTCCGTTGAAAACTCTATGAGTGTCCCGCATACCTTTTTCCCTTTGATAAGCACATCGTTGGGCCACTTGAGTGTAGGTTGAATACCTGTGGACATCTCTATCGTATCATACACAGCAAGGGATGAGATAAACGTTATGGGATACACGCGCGATGGGTGGATCTTCGGTCTCAACACAACGGAGAGATACAAATTTTTCCCCGCAGGTGAAAACCACTTTCTCCCGAGCCTGCCCTTTCCTGTCTCCTGTGTTTCTGCAATAATGCATGTACCTTCAGGTTCACCCCCCAATGCAAGCCTGAATGCAGAGGTATTTGTGGAATCAATTTTTTCCTTATAAATAACTCTTTTCCCTATGAATTGTGTATCGAGATGCCTGTCTATTTCCCACGGATAGAGTTTGTCAGGGGTTTCAATCAACCTGTATCCCTTACCCTTCAATTTTACAATCCTGTATCCCATGCGTTCGAGTTGCTTCATATATTTCCATATTGCTGTCCTCGATATACCTATCTTGGTAGCAATGTAATCCCCTGATGTATAATCCCCTTTCTGCCTTAAATATGTTAATACTTCCTTGATTCTATCCATTTTCTATCTTGTCGTAATGCGAGAAATACATGGTGAAGGAGGCTCTCCCCTGCGAGAGAGACCTCACATCTGTTGAATAACCGAACATCTTTGTTAAAGGTGCATAGGCATGAATTATTGTAACCTTATCTTTTGTTGATAAATGTGCTATCTGGCATTTCCTTCCGTTTAAATCACTGATTATATCTCCTAAAAACTCGTTTGGTACTGTTATGGTGAGTGACATAATAGGAACAAGGATGACTGGACCTGCCTCCATACAGGCTTTTCTGAATGCTTCGTAAGCCGCCATCTTGAGGGTGAGCCTTGCAAACTCCGGGTTATTGAAAGAAGCATCTATAATGTTCACTCTGATATCCGTGAGAGGGAAACCCTTGATTATGCCAATATTTGAAGCCTCCATTACGCCCTCTTCGATTGTTGTGAGATAAGGGAATACAGGATGTTCCTCTCCGATATGGGGTATAATCATGATACCTTCACCCCTTCCGTTTGGTGAAACATCTAAAGAGATCCATCCTTTACAGGTGATATTATTTATCAGTTTTTCAAAGGCATGCTCTATCGAAGCCTTTTTTTCGATAGCCTCCTTATACACAACCTGGGGCTTACCTACGTGGAGGTCAATCCCGAACTCTTTTTTTATCCTGTCTACAATGACTTCAAGATGGAGCTCCCCCATACCCGAGACCACAGTTTGATACGCATCTTCGTCAGTCCTGAGGACAAACGTGGGGTCTTCTTCTGAAATCCTCTGCAGCGTCAGAAGGAGTTTATCCTGATCAACATTTCTTTTAGGCTCTACAGCTATGGATATAACGGGTTGATAGATTTCCATGGGTTCTAAAAGTATGGGTTTTGTCTTTGTGAGGGTATGACCGGTAGAGGTTTCTTTTAATCCTATTATCCCAACTATCGCTCCCGTTCTTGCTCCCTCTATCCTTTCCCTGTGTTGGGCATGCATTCTGAATATCCTTGAAATCTTTTCCTTTTTCCCGATATTGACGTTATATACCTCATCTCCCACATTGAGTACCCCTGAGTATATCCTTATGTAAGTGAGCTTTCTTCCCTCATCTATAACAACCTTAAATGCGAGAGCAGTGAGATCTTCATCGTCCCTTGCCTCCCTATATTCCAATTCACCAGTCTGAGGATTTTTCCCCTGAACAGGAGGTACGTCCACAGGAGACGGGAGATACCTTACTATACCATCCATAAGGGGTTGTATACCCTTATTCCTCAGTGCAGCCCCACATAATACAGGGACGCACTTAAGAGCGATGGTTGCTTTCCTTATAGTGTTGTGGATTATGGACTCTTCTATTGCATTTCCATCAAGATAGAGTTCCATAAACTGGTCATCAATCAATGACAGTTTCTCAAAGAGTTTTTCCCTGTATGTATGGGATATCTTCTCATACTCTTTTGGAATTGATATATGATTGTATGTGGCTCCGAGGTTATCCTCGTTCCAGACTATGCTTTTCATTGTTATTAAATCAACCACACCAAAAAAACCATCCTCTCTCCCAAGGGGTATCTGTAAAGGTATTGGATTCACCCCAAATTTTTCAACCATCATATCCATAACGCGGAAGAAATCTGCACCAATTCTATCGAGCTTGTTTACAAAAGCTATTCTCGGTACTTTATATTTATCTGCCTGGTGCCAGACGGTTTCTGACTGTGGTTCCACGCCACCTACACCGCAGAAGATTGCTACCATCCCGTCAAGGACACGGAGCGACCTCTCAACCTCAATGGTAAAATCCACGTGTCCTGGTGTATCGATAAGCTGAATTTCGTGATTATCCCAGTATAAGGTTGTTACAGCAGAGGTAATGGTTATACCTCTTTCCTGTTCCTGAGGGAGGTAATCCATGATTGCTGTTCCTTCATGCACCTCACCTAACTTATGGGTTTTTCCTGTATAGTAGAGGATGCGCTCTGTGACAGTTGTTTTGCCTGCATCTATATGCGCAGCAATACCAATATTCCTTATGTTCTTTAACCTCAAAGCTTCCTTCTTCATTTCGGTAAAGATATAGAACGATTATGCGGTGAAAGTCAATAAATAACAGGCTCTATTGAGGGTTCCGTGTCACGGGGTAATGGGTTTGAACTCGCAACCCAAAACCCGCAACGATTTAGTGTTAAACATTCACGTTTCTTGAAGCCCTTCGATATATTCTGCGATAATCCTGCAGTGGGCTGAGATGGCTTCAAGGTTTATCAGCATGTCAACGAATATTGGACCAGCTTCTGCCCGACAAACCTTTCTGTAAAATCGCTCGAGATGTTTCTCAATTGCTTCTTTGATTTTAAACTCAACCTCCTTATCACGGGCAAATATGTGTCCTATTTTTTCCTCGTCTCTTTTCTCAATCAGGAGGGCAGCATCCTTAAGATTTTTCGTGACTAATTTCCCGATCTCTCTTAGTTCAACATTTGCTGCTTCAGAAAATATTGCTTTCCGTGTATGTTTTGATTCTGCAAGCTCAACAAGGTTTGTAGAGCGATCGCCTATCCTCTCAATATCGTATACAATCGTAGAAAAGGCAAAGAGCCTTTTGGATAATTCCTGAGAAAGCTGACCACAGGAGATATTCCACAGATACTTTGTGATTTCAGCCTGCACATTATCAACAATCAGTTCGATATATGTAATATCCCTCTTTTTTGTTTCGCTGAAATTTGGTATCAGGCTCAAACTCTCACCAAGCATCCTCTGGGTAAGCATAATCTCCCTTTTTAATTCTTTTTTGACGCACAACATGGCGTCTTCAGCCTTTGACAAGCATTTTTCATCAAGATGTTCCGGCCAGAGTGGCAATGTTTCATCTTTGCCGGGGATGATTTTCTCAATCACGAGAGAAAATGGTTTGAGCAGGAACAGAAAAAGAACTACGATTAAACAATTAAGCAAAAAGTGACCTAAAGCAATCTGCTGGCCAATGCTTGAAGATAAATATTTCAGTAGAGGAATAAACAAGGGGAGTGCAATCAAACATATAATAACCCCGATGCATTTAAAAAGAAGATGAGACACGGCGCTTCTCTTCCCGTTGATATTCGTAACAATACTCCCCATAAGCGCTGTTACGGTTGTGCCGATATTTGCTCCCAGTACAATCGGTAATGCATTTTCAATGGCTATGAATCCCTGCTGGCCAAGAATGATGAGAATACTGATCGGGATTACTGAAGCATGAACAATACTGGTAAAGATAAGTCCAATAATTACACCGATTAGGGGATGCCTTGTCTCCTGAAAGAGGCGGATAAAGGCCTGATTGTGTTTTAACGGAGTAGTTGCTTCTCCGATAAGGTTTAGACCAAAAAATATCAAACCAAAATATAATATTGCCTCACCAATCAGCTTCCATTTTTCTTTTCCCAGAAAATAAAGAATGCCACCAAGGAAGATAAAAATCGGGGAAATAGCAGTAAACTTCCACACAACGAGTTGGGCTGTCAGGGTTGTTCCAATATCAGCGCCTAAAATGATACCCAACGAATGGTAGAAGCTAATCAAGCCGGCACTGACTATCCCAATGGTGAGAAGCGTAGTGGCTGAGCTGCTCTGGAAAAGGATAGTTGCTCCTATACCCATGAGTAACCCATAAAGGGGTTTTGTCACAGAAAACTTGATATATTCTCGTATCCGGACGCTGAAAAGCTGCTGCATTTCAGTGCTTAACTTTATCATCCCGAATAAGAAGAGGGTCAAGCCGGTAATGAAGAGGAAGATGGTGTTAATCATGCCTCAGTGTTGAGTGGTAAGTTGGTTTTCATAGTATTATCCTGCTTTTCACGAAATCCTGCTGCCGTTTGGAATATCCTTATCAAGGACAAGAAGCACAACGGAAGATTTGTCCTCATTTGATGCCGCAAGAAGCATACCGTGGGAGGTTATTCCCCTTAGTTTGCGTGGTTCTAAATTTGAGACCACCGCTATTTTTTTGCCTACCAGTTCTTCTTTAGAATAGTAGAGTTTAATTCCTGCCACTATCTGTTTTTCCTCACCCATATTTATTGTCAGTTTATAGAGTTTATCTGCCCCCTCTACCTCCTCGCAAGCCTTAATCTCTGCCACTCTTAAATCCATCTTCTGAAAGTGATCAAAGGTAATGTTTTCCATCCTTACTCCTTTCCTACCCTGTTTTTTAAAATCCCGATACCCTCAATTTCTATCTCCACCTCATCACCAACCTCTATAGGTCCCACACCAGGTGGTGTGCCGGTGATAATCACATCTCCTGGCAAGAGGGTCATAATGGAAGAGATAAAGGCAACCAGCTCGAATACATTAAAAATCATGTTTTTGGTGTTTGAATGTTGTTTCACAATACCATTTACCCTTGTGGTAATGTCTACGGTTGTGGGGTCTATATCTGAAACAATACCGGGTCCAAGAGGGCAAAAGGTATCAAAGGACTTTGCCCTTGTCCACTGACCGTCAATCCTCTGTAAATCCCTCGCAGTCACATCATTTGCACAGGTATAACCTGAAATATACCGGTGTGCATCTCGCTTAGAGATGTGTCTTGCTGTATCCTTCATGACAATGGCAAGTTCGCCTTCATAGTGGACTTCTTTGCTTTGTGGAGGATACATAATGACCCCCCCGTTTTCTACGACAGTGGTTGGTGGTTTGAGAAAGATCAGAGGATAGTCAGGAATTGACATATTTAACTCTTTGGCGTGGTCATAATAGTTCAGGCCTAAAGCGATTATTTTTGATGGATAGAACATGATTGACCTTCCTTTATTTATTGAGTTTTTTACCTATCTTTTGCTCTATGGATGCTATTTTTTGTTTTAACCGACCGGTCTTCTCTTTTCTGATATCAATTTTTATGGTTGAGTAGACCCTGTTGCAATCAGGTTCAAGCTGGTTATACGCCTTTTGTATGATTTTTAAAGCTTCTTCAAGGGAATCCACTTCAATAATTGTTCCCATTGATGTGAATGAATATGAGACCCTGCTCTCGTCTATCATATTTATGATTTTGCTTACATATCCACTCACGCTTTCGCCTTTATCCGTTGGAAACATGGCAAATTCTAATAAAACAGACATGTTTTCTCCCCTTGAAGTTTATTAAAAACTATTATACAAGTTGACTATTATTATTGCAAGCCCGGATGGTGTTGTTTTCCGTTAACAAAATAGGTTATAAGTGTTATAGTCTTGATATGGGGGGTGAGAAGGCCATTGCTGTTGTATGTTCAGAAACCATTTATAGTTGATGGGTATACAATACGACCAGTATCGTTAATAGCTATTTACCCAACAGATGGGAAAGATATTGACACCCTGGTCAAGAATGCAGATACCGCCATGTACAGTACAAAGAAATTAGGCCGGAATGCGTATTATTACTTCCACGGGATGAAGGAAACAGATGAATCAGTTGAAAACGTTAGGATGTTATCATAAAAGATTGAGGTGAAACCGTGAACGACGAAGATAAAACGAAAGAACAGCTCATGAATGAACTATTAGAAATACGCCGAATCATTACGGAGTTGCAAAGCTCCACGACTGAACACATAGATGTTGAGGAAATATTGCGAAAGAATGAAGAAAGGTTGCGAAAACATGAGTTCATCACAGATGTGTTTAAGGAATATATGACACTGATTGACAGGGATTATGTCTATGAATCTGCCAATGAAGCCTACTGTATAGCCCATGGAAAAAATAGGTCTGAGATTATAGGTAACAAAGTGGCGGATGTCTGGGGACAGGAAAGCTTTGACAGAATCATCAAGAATTTTTTAGACCAGTGCTTTGCGGGCAAAGAAGTGCATTATGAGGCCTGGTTTGCCTTTAATGATGCACAGCGGTGCTATAATGTTTCTTACTACCCTTACTTTGATACCCAGGGTGAAGTTACCCATGCTGTGGTGATTTCTTATGATGTGACCGAGCGCAAGCGGGTTGAGCAGGAGCTCCAGTCAGAAAGAGAGAAATTCCGCACCCTGTCGGAGCATGCCCCCTTTGGTATGGCAATGGTTGATAAACATGGTATGTTTACCTATGTCAACCCTAAATTTAAAGAGTTATTCGGATATGACTTATCAGATGTCCCTGATGGAGAAACATGGTTTCGAAAGGTTTATCCAGACCCTGCATATAGGCACGATGTAATATCAACCTGGGCAAAAGATTTTGGAGATACTCAGCTTGGAGAAAAAATACCAAGGATTTTTTCCGTTACCTGTAGGGATGGAAGTGAAAAGATAATCAATTTCATTCCTGTACAATTGGAAGCAGGTGAAAAACTTATGGTCTGTGAGGATATCACAGAGAGAAAAAGTGTTGAAAAAGCGCTAAAAGAGAGTGAAGAGAAGTATCGCAGTATTTTTGAGAATGCATTGGATGGTATTTTCCAGAGCACCCCTGAGGGTCGTTACTTAGATGTGAGCCCTTCACTCGCCAGGATGCTGGGTTTTGAATCGCCTCAGGAAGTCAGAATGAATATTACTGATATTGGGCAGCAACTTTATGTGGAACCTTCGGACCGTGTGAGATTTCAAAAGCTTCTTGAAGAATGTGGTGTGGTGAATGGGTTTGTTACACAATTCTATCGGAAGGATGGAAGCAAAATCTGGGTGTCCGTAGATGCACGTGCTGTTCGGGATTCTCATGGTGTATTGCTTTACTATGAGGGCTTTAATGAAAACATAACAGAACAGAAGAAGGTAGAGGAAGTATTGAAAGAGAGCTTCGAAAGTTTGCAGAGAATATTAGATGGAACGGTAAATGCTCTGGCAACCTCTGTGGAGATGAGAGACCCTTATACTGCAGGCCATCAGAAACGTGTTGCCCAAATTGCTTGTGCCGTAGCCCAGGAAATTGGTTTTTCTGAAAAACAAATTGAAGGTATCAGGGTTACGGGATTTCTTCATGACATCGGTAAAATCGTAGTTCCTGCGGAGGTTCTCAGTAAGCCGACCAAACTTAATGAGTATGAATTTAGTATGATTAAGGCCCATGCTCAGGCCGGTTTTGATATATTAAAAGGGATAGAGTTTCCCTGGCCTGTTGCTACTGCTGTCCTCCAGCACCATGAGCGCTTAGATGGATCAGGGTATCCATCAGGTCTTTCAGGAAAAGACATTATTCTTGAAGCAAGAATCCTGGCTGTTACTGATGTAGTTGAAGCCATGGTATCTCATCGTCCTTACAGGCCAGCATTTAGTATAGATTATGCCCTTGAAGAAATTTCACAAAACAAAAACATTCTTTACGATGTGGAGTTGGTGAATGTATGTGTCAAGTTATTTACAGAGAAGAGGTTTAAATTTGAGTGAAGTAAATTCTTAATATGTGGTTATAATACAAGGCACTTGGGTAAAAACTAATTATTTTTTTGAAATGAGAGGATATTAAACAAGCTGTTTTGTGGAGTATCCAGATTTTTTAGGGTAAAATGGATGTTGTTACATTGTTTTTGAAAGCCGATACTGCCATGTATGAAGGCAAAAGAGCAGGGTCGCAATCTGGTTGTGCTGTATAAGCCGTAGGAGGGAATATTTCGCAATTCGGCGATATAGATTAAGTTGACAGTTATACTCAAGATTGTTATATTCCAGTCATGTTTGACAGGATACGTGAAGATATTGAGGCTACTTTCGAGAGGGACCCTGCCGCACGGGGTGTACTTGAAATAATATTCTGTTATCCAGGTTTCCATGCTGTTCTATTCTACAGGGTTGCTCGCTGGTTCTGGATCCACAAGATGTTTCTTTTAGGAAGGTTTATCTCGCACATAGGGAGATTTTTCACAGGCATAGAAATACATCCTGGTGCAAGGATTGGCAGAAGGTTCTTTATTGACCATGGTATGGGAGTTGTGATCGGAGAGACATCGGAAATAGGTGATAATGTTACGCTTTATCACGGTGTAACCCTTGGCGGCACGACATGGAAGAAGATAAAGAGACACCCGACAATAGGAAATAACGTAGTGGTAGGTGTTGGCGCAAAAATCCTCGGTCCTGTTAAAATCGGAGATAATACAAAGATTGGGGCAAATTCCGTTGTGGTAGATGAAATACCACCTAACTCGATTGTTGTTGGTATTCCTGGTAAGGTTGTGTTCAGGGTTGAGGGAGATAAACGTATTCAAATGGATACAGGTTTCATGCCAGACCCTCAGTCAAAGGCCATTGCGAACCTGCTGGAAAGGGTGAAACAACTGGAAGAAAAAATGAATAAGCAGGAGTAAAAGCTGTTGCGGGTTGGGAGTTGCCCTGCCTTCGTGGGGGTTGAAACTTACGAGTTTAAACCCATAACCCGTACCTCTTTAAACTTGTGTTACATTATGTACGAAGAACGTTTTTACAGGGGTATTACAAAGCCGCAAGACCTCATCTGTTATGAAGTAACTATTAAAGAAACAGACCTTTTATGTTGCACCAAGGTTGACGTCAAGGATTTTATAGAGGAGAGGGTGTTTTTTTACAGACATCAACTTGAGGAATATATAAGAATGAGGCCCATATTTAAGGATAGTCTGGTACCGGTGGGTGATGATGTCTTTGCTCCGGATATTGTGAAAGCGATGATAAAGTCATCGGCGCTTGTCGG
Source organism: uncultured delta proteobacterium (assembly GCA_903822335.1). Classification (GTDB taxonomy): domain Bacteria; phylum Desulfobacterota; class Syntrophorhabdia; order Syntrophorhabdales; family Syntrophorhabdaceae; genus CAIJOT01. The sequence goes on along the minus strand of CAIJOT010000287.1, from coordinate 17,627 downwards.
TGTTGGGCCCATGGCCACAGTGGCAGGTGCAATTGCTGAATTTGTGGGAAGGGATATTTCGCCTTTGACGGATGAGTATATCATAGAAAATGGTGGTGATATTTATCTTAAGACAAGCACAGAAAGGGTGATTTCCATATATGCAAAGGATTCTCCATTCAGCAAAAAGATCGGGATAAGGCTGAAACCAAGTAGCTCGCCTTATGGTGTGTGTACATCTTCTGGCACTGTGGGTCATTCTTTAAGTTTTGGGCATGCTGATGCGGTATGTATTGTGGGAATTTCTTCACTCTTTACAGATGGGCTTGCAACTTGCCTCGGTAATATTGTAAAAAAGAAGGGTGATATACCATTTGCGATAGAAAAAGGAAAGGCATACCAGGATGTGCTGGGCATATTGATTATTCTTGGTGAGCACATGGGTTTATGGGGCAATATAGAGATAGTGAAAGTATGAAATATTTTGCAAATCATGGATAACGTTTTGCGGTTTTTGAAATCAGAGATCCGCAATCCGAAATTGAGTTAAATATGTGAGGGTATGATTATGAAAAAAAGGATAATTCTGAGATTTAAAAGAAATACGGTAGATAAACCTATTGTGTATAGACTTGTGAAAGACTATGACCTGATTTTCAACATATTGAGGGCAAATTTCTCGCCAAGGGCTGATTCGATGCTGGTGATGGAAATAGAAGGTATGGATGAAAACTTTGAAAAAGGTATCGAGTATCTGAAAAGCTGGAATATAGATATAGAGCCCATAGAGCAGGATATCAACAGGAACGACTCAAGGTGTGTCCATTGCGGGGTATGTGCAAGCGTGTGTGCTCCTGATGCATTGTATATTGACAGAAAAACAATGAAGGTGGAGTTTGATTACGAGAGATGTGTGGCCTGCGAGCTGTGTGTGAAGGTCTGTCCTGTGAATGCCATGAATGTATTTTTTGATTAGAGGGAGCTATGAGGAAGGTTTATTTCGATTATAATGCTACTACCCCTATTCATCCTGAGGTAGTGTCTTTTGTAAAACCTTTTTTCAATGAACTCTTTGGCAATCCCTCAAGCCTTCACTGGGCAGGCAGGGCGGCGAGGGTTGATTTTGAAAAGGCACGGGAACAGATAGCGGACATGATACATGCAAAAACAGAGGAGATTGTCATCACAAGTTGCGGAACAGAAAGCGATAACCATGCAATAAAAGGTATGGCCTATGCAAAGAGAGATAAAGGGAACCACATTATTACCACAACCATTGAACATCCAGGTGTGTTAAACACCTGCAGGTACCTCGAAAGCAAAGGTTATGAGGTGACATACCTGCCTGTTGATGGTTATGGACAGATACAACCTGAGGATGTAAAGAGAGCTATAAGAAAGGATACGATTCTTATTTCTATCATGTATGCAAACAATGAGACAGGCACCCTGTTACCGATAAAGGAAGTGGGTGAAATAGCGAAGGATTCCGAGATTATCTTTCACTCCGATATGATCCAGGCGATTGGGAAAATTAAAATTGATATAAAATCGTTGAACGTTGATCTAGCGAGTTTTTCAGGACATAAGGTGTATGCCCCAAAGGGTGTGGGGGCCCTTTACATGAGGGAGAGCCTGGATATAGACAACCTCATACATGGAGGGCATCAGGAGGCAGGGAGAAGGGCAGGTACGGAAAACGTGATAGGGATTACAGCATTTGGGAAGGCCTGTGAGCTTGTAAAAAAAGAAATGGAAGATGAAAACAGTAAGATAGAATCATTGAGAAAAAAACTGCTTGACGGTATCTTGGAAAAGGTAGGGCATGTGAGGTTAAATGGCCATCCAGAATACAGATTGCCAAATACATTGAATCTGAGTTTTGAATATGTGGAAGCTGAATCCCTCTTGATTGCCCTTGATTTGAATGGAATTGCTGTCTCATCGGGTTCTGCCTGTGCATCAGGTTCAACAGAGCCGTCCCATGTACTCCTCGCCATGGGTATCCCGCCTGAGGCATGTCAAAGCGCAATACGGTTCAGCCTTGGCAGGGGCAACACGGAAGAGGATGTTGATTATACCCTCTCAGTTATCCCAGACATTGTCAATAGACTCAGGGAAATGTCACCGTTCTATAAAAGATAGAACAGATGACAGACAGCAGAAGACAGGCTAATTCTGACCTCTGTATTCTCACTTCTGGATTCTGAATACTGACTGCTGATGTTATGATAAATTACTACATCCACACCACCGGTTGTAAGGCGAATCAGTGGGATTCTTATATTATCTCAAACAAACTCCAGAAAGAAGATTTTGCTCCATGCCCTTTGCCCTTTGCCAATTTTATCATTATTAACGCCTGTACATTAACAAACGGGGCGGAAAGGGATATCAGGAGATTTATCAACCATAGCAGAAGGATAAACACAAAGGCCCATATAATCCTCACAGGGTGTCATGCTCAGGTCTACCCTGATAATACATTTGGGGCAGATATTATCCTTGGCCAGGATGAGAAATTTCATATTGAAAATTTTTTAAGCAAACGGGGAGTTTTTGTAAAAAAAACAAGAGACTTCACCATGGAAGAGGGTCTGGTGAACAGTCTTCCCATAGGGAAAACAAGGTTTTTTTTCAAGATCCAGGATGGCTGTGACAGGTTTTGTACCTACTGTATAGTGCCCTATGCGAGAGGCAAGAAGAGGAGCAGGACAGTCAAAGAGATAATGGAGGTACTGAGAATTCTTAAAGAGAAAAACATAAAAGAGGTTGTCCTTACCGGTATAGAGATCGCTTCTTATCGAGATCCAGAGACAGGTATGGATTTAAAGGGGCTTTTAAACCTCCTTGAGCATAGCGAGACACCCTTAAGGATAAGGATTAGCTCCATTGACCCTTTATATATAGACGATGATTTTATCAGGATTGTGAGGGAATCTAAAAAGATTGCCAGAAGCCTCCACATACCATTGCAGAGTGGCTCAGACAGGATACTTGAAAGGATGGGAAGGACATACACGAAAGCATTTATCATGGATTTAGTGGAAAGGCTGAAACGCAACATAGAGAACATCGGATTGGGTATGGATATTATGGTAGGGTTTCCAACAGAGGATGAGGATACCTTCATGGAAACATACAGTTTTATTGAGGCTCTCGATATCTCCTATCTCCATATTTTTCCATATTCAGCAAGACAGGGTACCATCGCATCGTCTATGCAAGATGCTGTTTCCGAAGCCATAAAAAAAGAACGGGCGAGGATGCTTAAGAAGCTTGATATGATAAAACGGCAGATGTTCTACGAGCAATACATAGGAAAAGATATGTGGATTATTCCGGAAGGGAAGGTGTATAAAGGTATATATATGAGAGGATATACGGATAATTACATTCCCGTATACATACCACAGAAAAAAACCCTTGAAAATAATCTCACCAGGGTTAGAATAAAAAGAATGCTGGATGGAATGCTGATAGGAGAAATCAGTAAGGAGTGAGCGGTAAGGAGCATGCAGTATGCAGCAACTTCATTTTTTTTAAATCTGCATACTGCTTAGTACCTACTAAACATTGGGGGGTGGCGTGTTCGTTTTCGGGAACCTTTTTTCAACCATAGCGCATATACTGGATATTTTACTTGAGGTATACCTGTGGGTCGTGATTGTCAGGGCTATACTTTCATGGATTAACCCTAACCCGTATAATCCACTTGTCAGGATTATCTATGGACTTGTAGACCCTGTTACGTACAGAATATCGAGATTCTTTCCTACAAGGATAGGCATGATAGATATCGCACCCTTCATACTCCTTCTCATTATAATATTCCTTCAGAAATTCATTGTGCGAACCCTTTTTGACCTTGCCATCAGGATGAGGTGAGTGGAGGAGTAAGGAGCAAGTTACGAGTTTTGGGTTTCGAGTTTGAACCCATAACCCGTAACGTTAATATTATTGAACATATATTGCGAATAGCAGATGACATGAAATTAACAGAATTTACGATAAAATGAACATAGAGATAAAAGTCATAACGAATGCGAAGAGGAAAGAAATTAAAATCGAGGGTTCGCAGTTAAAGGTAAAACTGACCTCTTTACCCCAAGATGGCAGAGCAAATGAAGAGCTTATTGAGTACCTTTCCCTTGTGTGTATGGTCAAGAAATCTGAAGTGAAGATTGTAAAGGGGGAAAAAGACAAGAAGAAAGTGGTTGCAATACCAATAGATGGGCAGGAGTTAATACACAGAATACAGGATACAAAAACCAGGAAGCAGAAGTAAGGAATAAGAAGTAACAAAGTAAGGCTGAGCTTGTCATCTGTTCTCTGAAGGTCTGGACAGGGACTCACAAGGAGCTAATTTGCTTGACAACGAAAGGTTAAACTCATTATATTATCAGGTTTAAAAAAGAAGGGCACCATTGATTGTCAAAATTTCAGAGATAGACAATGAACTGATAGTAAAGGGTAAAATGGAAGGTTCGCAATTGACGATGAGTGATGAGAACGAGTTTTGCTTTCTTTCGCCGGTGGATTATAGTTTTGCTGTGAGGAAGTTTGAAAATCTTATCCGCATCAATGGCTCTATGCATTGCACAATAAACCTGATATGCTCGAGGTGTTTGGATGAGTTTGTCTTTCCGATAGATACGTATCTCGATGTAGAGTTCTCACCAAAGGTCCTTACGCCAAAGGTATCTGAACTTGAGCTAAAGAGGAATGAGCTGGATATATACTATTATGAGGGTGATGAGATAGATTTGGACCCATTGATATATGATGAGATTGTGCTGAATATGCCTGTAAGGCCTCTTTGTGAAGAATCATGTAAAGGGCTTTGTGATGCCTGTGGAAAAAACAAAAATTACGAAGAGTGTCGTTGTGATAAGGTCTCTAACACGTTATTAGGAGAGCAATTAAAATCTTTATTAACCAAGTGAGGGTATAAATTATGGCTGTTCCAAAGAGGAAGACTTCAAAATCAAAAAGGGATAAAAGGAGGACACACTATAAAGCAACCCCTGTTAATGTTGTCCTCTGTCCTAACTGTAAAGAACCAAAATTACCGCACGTTGTGTGTCCCAAATGTGGGATGTATAAGGGCAAAAAGTATTTAAAGATAGAGGAAGCCTAACAGAATGATGAAAATAGCTGTTGATGGAATGGGGGGGGATTTTGCACCTCATGCCATAGTAAAAGGGGTGGAATCTGTATGCAGGGAAAAGATTGCCGATGTGGTTATCGTTGGTGACGAAAAGGTTATAAGACCCTTGATAAATAATGCTTCTGGTATAGAGATTGTCCATACCCCAATATATGTGGATATGGATGAATCCCCTTCAAATGCCTTGCGGAAAAAACGTGGTTCTTCTGTGAATAAAGCCTTTGAATTGCTTAAGGCAAAAGAGGTTCAGGCTGTTGTTTCAGCGGGCAATTCCGGGGCAACTATGGCATTTGCGATCTTTACCTTAGGAAGACTAAAAGGTGTTGACAGGCCGGCTATTGCCACATTACATCCGAACGTGAAAGATGGCACAACACTTCTTGTAGATGCCGGTGGTAATGTAGACTGCAAGCCGGTACATCTTGTTCAGTTTGCCGTTATGGGTAATGCATTTGCAAAATGTGCATTGGGAATGAGTGCTCCAAGGGTTGGTATATTGAGTAATGCAGAGGAGGAAACGAAGGGGAACGAACTAACGAGGGAAGCCCATAGGAGGATTAAAGATTTAGGCCTGAATTATCTTGGTTATATTGAGGGCACGGATATGTATAACGGGAGGGCAGATGTTGTTGTGAGTGATGGTTTTGTAGGGAATGTAGTAGTAAAGATAAGCGAGGGGGTAGCAGAGTCTATAATAACTTTTTTCAAAGAAAACGTCCGTAAAAGTCTACTAAAAAAGTTGGGTTATCTCCTCTTAAAGGATACATTTAAAGAACTTTCGAGAAAAATGGATTACTCAGAAACGGGTGGGGCACCTCTTTTAGGGGTAGATGGTATTTGTATAATATGCCATGGTAAGTCCGATGGAAAGGCAATAAAAAATGCTGTAGTATTGGCAAAAGGGTTTGTGGATAACAATCTAAATGAGTCTATTAGAGATACGATGCAAAGCTACCAGTCGCTTCAGAGGGTAAAGGAGAGAAAAAAATGGATTATTTTTTAACAGAAGACCAGAGACATGTTCAAGCTTTGGCACGGAGGATTGCAGAGGAAAAGATAGTCCCCATCAGGGCAGAGCTTGATGAAAAAGAGGAGTTCCCCTGGAGTGTAATGAAGGTATGTGCAGAAACAGGTCTTTTTGGTGTATGCATCCCTGAAGAGTATGGCGGAATGGGTGGAGGCTGTTTTGAGAACTGTGTGGTTGTAGAAGAGTTGAGTAAAGCATGTCTCGGGATTTCTGTGAGTTATGCGGCAAGCCTTCTCGGCGCTTACCCCATTTTGCTTGGTGGTTCTGAAGAACAGAAGAAAAGGTATCTCTCCGAGATAGCGAGCGGTAAAAGGCTCGCTGCCTTTGCACTTACCGAACCGAATGCAGGCAGTGATGCACAGGGTATTAGAACAGAGGCTAAAAGGGTGGGGGATGAGTATATTCTCAATGGAACAAAACAGTGGATTACCAATGGTGGTGAAGCTGAAATTTATACTGTGATCGCTATGACGGACAGGCGTAAAGGTGGAAGGGGTGCAACAGCCTTTATTTTGGAGAAAGGAATGGAAGGTTTTACCTTTGGTAAAAAGGAGAAAAAGCTTGGTATCAGGGCTTCTTCAACGAGGGAGTTGATATTTCAGGATTGCAAAGTTCCTAAGGAAAATGTTATAGGTAGAGAAGGCATGGGGTTTATTTTTGCCATGAGGACTTTCGACAGGACAAGACCAGGTATAGGTGCCCAGGCAGTGGGTGTTGCTCAGGGTGCACTTGATGCTGCAGTTAACTATGCGAGGGAAAGGGAACAGTTTGAAAAGAAAATCGTTTCTTTTCAAGCGATACAGCATATGCTTGCGGATATGGCAATTCAGATTGAGGCTGCCCGTGCTTTTGTCTATGCTGTTGCGAGATATATAGACAGTAACCCAAGGGACATTTCCAAGGTCTCTGCGATGAGCAAGGTATTTCCGAGTGACACAGCGATGAAGGTGGTTGTTGATGCGGTCCAGATTTTTGGGGGATATGGCTACATGAGGGATTATCCTGTTGAGAAGATGATGAGGGATGCAAAGATACTGCAGATTTATGAGGGGACGAACCAGATTCAGAGAAATGTAATCGCCCTTGAACTTGTTAAGGAAGCAGCGTCGAAGAGGAAGAAGTGAAGAAAATAGGCCTTGTTTTTCCAGGTCAGGGTTCTCAATACGTAGGAATGGGAAAGAAACTCTATGAACGTTTTGTCGGGGTAAGGGAGTATTTTAAAATAGCCGATGAAACCCTTGGTTTTTCAATTACAGACCTGTGTTTTAATGGGCCGGAAGAGGAATTAAGAAAGACCTATAATACCCAGCCGGCTGTACTTCTTGTGAGTTATGTTATTCAGCAGGTTTTGAGAAGAGAGACGAGTATAAGACCCTACCTTCTTTCAGGACATAGTCTTGGTGAGTATACTGCACTGCTTGTGGGTGGTTTCTTTACCTTTGACGATGCGCTGAGGATAACACGAAAAAGAGGTTTATTTATGGAAGAAGCCTGCCCAAAGGGTAAGGGTGGAATGGCAGCCCTCATCGGAGCAAACATAGAGAAGGTAGAGGCTGTTTTAAAAGAGATATCCCATGATGATTATGTTGCTGTTCCGGCCAATCTGAATTCTGCAGAACAGGTAGTTTTATCAGGCGATATGAATGCTTTAAAAGAAGGTATAGAGAAATTAAAAGGTATTGGTTATAAAAAGGCTGTCTTTTTGAACGTTTCAGGTCCTTTTCATAGTCCTCTCATGAGGGAAGCAGCAGAAAGGTTAAAAGATGAGTTCAGTAAGGTTTCTGCGGGCGAAGTTCAGACACCGGTAGTGTGCAACGTGGATGCTCTTCCGATACATGATAAGGACTTGGTTTTTGATAAACTTTACAGGCAAATATTCTCTCCAGTATTATGGGAACAGTGTGTAAAAAGGATGGTAAAAGAAGGTGTTGAGGTCTTTTTAGAGGTTGGCCCACAGAAAGTGCTCAGTAATTTGATTAAGAGGATAGAGCCCAATATTCCCTGTTACAATATCGAAGAAATGGAGGATATTGAAACATTGAAGGATTTACTCTCACGGGGATTTAGATGAAGGGAACTGTGACAATTATTACAGGTGGCTCACAGGGTATCGGAAGAGGTATCGCAGAGTTCTTGGCAGAAAAGGATGGGGATATCGCCATATTCGATATTGTTGATGGAGAGGATGTAGTGAGCAGCATCAGGAACAAAGGAAGAAAAGCAGAGTTTTTTCAAGTTGATGTAACAGATTTTCTTGTTGTTGGGCAGGCCGTTAATAATGTGCTAAACAGGATGGGCAGGATAGACAGCCTTGTCAATAATGCCGGGATTGCGATAGATAAGTTATTGCTGAGAATGAAGGAAGAGGACTGGGATAGGGTTATTCAGGTCAATCTGAAGAGTGCATTCAACTGCACAAAAGCTGTTATCAGGCATATGTTAAAAACAGGCGGCAGCATAGTAAACATCTCATCTATCACCGGGGTTATGGGTAATGCAGGCCAGTCAAACTATGCTGCAAGTAAAGCCGGCCTTATTGGTTTTACAAAGAGTATTGCAAAAGAGTATGGAGAGAGAGGTATAAGGGTAAATGCTATTGCTCCTGGATATATAAAAACAAGAATGACAGAATCTCTTGATGATAAAACCAAGGAAGAGATGTTGAAGGCAATTCCTTTAAGAAGGTTTGGAGAACCATTAGATATTGCACATGTAGTATATTTCCTTCTTTCTGAGTATGGAAATTATATTACAGGGGAGGTGATAAATGTTAACGGTGGTTTATATATGTAAAATAAGGGTATTTTCCCTATTAAAAATGAGGAGGTGGTTTGATGACAGTTTCTGAAAAAGTAAAGAAAATGATAGTAGATCAGCTTGGGGTTAGTGAGTCAGAGGTAATTGATGAAGCAAAATTCATAGATGACCTTGGAGCGGATTCACTGGATATCGTGGAGCTTATCATGGCTTTGGAAGATGAGTATGGTCTTGAAATCCCTGACGAGGATGCTGAGAAGATAGAGACGGTTGGGGATGCAATCAAATACATAGAAGAGCATCTGGCTGCAAAATAATGAAGGAGTGAGAAGCGTTGAAGAGAAGGGTTGTTGTTACAGGGGTTGGTCTTGTTACACCATGCGGTGTAGGGACAGACAAAGTATGGAATAACATATTGAATGGTCTGTCAGGCATATCAAACATAACAAGGTTTGACACATCTCAGTTTGAAACAAAAATCGCAGGTGAGGTGAAAGATTTCAAGCCTGAAGATTATATACCTCACAAAGAGATTAAAAGGATGGACCTTTTTATCCATTTTGCCCTCGGTGCTACAAAGATAGCCATGGAAGATGCAAAACTTGATTTGAGTACTGAGGACAGGGAGAGGGTAGGGGTTGTTGTAGGCACAGGACTCGGTGGTTTACCAACACTCGAGAAATATCACAGTGTCCTTCTGGAAAGGGGGCCTGGCAGGATAACCCCCTTCTTTATTCCCATGTTAATAGCTAATTTAGCACCAGGTCATATTGCCATGCAGTATGGTATAAAAGGCCCCAATTTATGTATTGTGACTGCCTGTGCAACAGGCTCGCATTGCATCGGAGATGCGCACAGGATTATTCAGTATGGAGATGCAGATGTTATGGTAGCGGGAGGCACAGAGGCAAATCTTACACCTCTCACCGTTGGTGGTTTTAATGCCATGAAAGCCCTTTCGAGAAGGAACGATGCTCCCGAGAAGGCCTCCAGGCCTTTCGAGAGGGATAGGGATGGTTTTGTCGTGGCGGAAGGGGCAGGGATACTTATCTTGGAAGAGCTTGAGCATGCGAAAAGAAGAGGTGCAAAGATTTATGCAGAGATTGCGGGTTATGGGTATAATGGTGATGCGTATCATATTACTGCACCCTGCCCGGATGGGGATGGTTTTGTCCGGTGTATGAGAACAGCGTTGAAGGATGGAGGTATTGAGCCGGCAGAGGTGGGTTATATAAATGCTCATGGGACATCTACCGAAATGAATGACCATATTGAAACAATTGCAATAAAGGAAGTGTTCAAAGAGAAAGCCTATAAGATACCGGTGAGTTCCACCAAATCAATGACAGGTCATATGTTAGGTGCAGCAGGTGCGGTAGAGGCTATATTTACTATCCTGAGTATAAGGGATCGTATATGCCCCCCAACAATTAATTACGAGAACCCTGACCCTGAATGTGACCTTGATTATGTTCCCAATAACGCGCGCAATCACGACATAGAGGTTGCAATGTCAAATTCCTTTGGTTTTGGTGGGACAAATTCCACACTTGTCTTTCGGAGATTTGAACCTTGAAAATAGCGATTGGGTCTGACCATGCAGGGTATGAGTTAAAAGAATATATTAAGCAAATCCTCAAAGAAAAGAAGTATCCTTTTATTGATGTTGGTACAGATACCGGGACTTCGGTAGATTACCCAGATTTTGGCATAAAAGTTGCGAAACTTGTATCCGATGGCGAGACAGAGAAAGGCATACTAATCTGTGGAACAGGGATTGGTATGAGCATTGTCGCAAACAAGGTGAAGGGAATAAGGGCAGCCCTTTCATACGACCTCTATACCGCTATACAGAGCAGGAAACACCTCGATGCGAACATCCTTGTGCTTGGGGGTAGGGTAACAGGAAAAGGCCTTGCAGAAGAAATTGTAAAGGTATGGCTGGATACTCCATTCGAAGGGGGCAGGCATAAAGGAAGGATTGAAAAAATAGAAAAATGGGAAGAGGAATATCTGGGTAAATCATGATGATGGAAAAAGATAAAGAAATCTTTGAGCTTGTAAAGCATGAGATTGAGCGGGAGGAATACAGCCTTATCCTTATTGCATCTGAGAATTATGTGAGTGAAGAAATTCTTGAAATCCAGGGTTGTGTATTAACAAATAAGTATGCAGAAGGCTACCCATCAAAAAGGTACTATAGCGGTTGCAGGTTCTCTGATGAGATTGAGAGTATCGCAATTGAGAGAGCAAAGACTTTATTTCACGCAGAACATGCAAACGTACAGCCCCATTCAGGTTCTACTGCAAACATGGCTGTGTTTTATGCTGTCCTCAATATAGGAGATACAATCCTCGGGATGGATATAGCACACGGGGGGCACCTGACCCATGGTGCTCACGCAAGTTTTTCCGGCAAATTATACAGGTCTGTTGGGTATAAGGTTTCAAAAAAAGACGAGATGCTGGACTATGATGAGATCAGAACTATAGCGTTGCGGGAAAGACCAAAAATGATTATTGCAGGTGCAAGTGCATATTCGAGAATTATAGATTTTAAAAGGTTCAGGGAGATTGCAGATGAGGTAGGAGCGTATCTCATGGTAGATATGGCCCACATTGCAGGGCTTGTTGCTGCTGGATGCCACCCTAATCCAGTAGAATTTGCCCATTTTGTGACTACAACAACCCATAAGACATTCCGTGGACCGCGAGGCGGTATGATTCTCTGTAAGAAAGAATTTGCGAAGGTTATTGATTCGGCAATATTTCCAGGCATCCAAGGCGGCCCGCTTATGCACATAATAGCGGCTAAAGCGGTCTCTCTGAAGAATGCGATGACCGAAGAGTTCAGACAATATCAGGAACAGATTATCCGTAATGCCAAATATCTCTGTAGTTGTATGGAAAAACAGGGTTACAGGATAGTGTCAGGAGGTACAGATAACCATCTTTTTCTTGTTGATCTCTCCAATAAGGGAATAACCGGCAGAGAGGCACAGGAAGCCCTTGAGAAAAGCGGTATAATGGTGAATAAAAATCTTATCCCTTTTGACGATAAGGGTCCAAATACCACGAGCGGTATAAGAATAGGGACTCCTGCTGTGACAACGCGGGGCATGAAAGAAGACGAGATGAACATCATTGCAGAACTCATAGACAGGGTTTTAAAAAACCTTGAGAATGAAAAGGTGTATGATGAAATAAGGGAAAATGTGAAAACATTGTGTAAAAAATTTCCTTTTTATTCCTCTATATACCAGATATGAAAAATTGCCGTCCCGACTGGGATTCCTACTTTATGGAAATAGCACAGATTGTTTCAAAGAGGTCCACATGTATGAGGAGGAGTGTAGGGGCATTAATTGTGAAAGACAAAAGAATACTATCTACAGGCTATAACGGTGCGCCAACAAGTTTAAAGCATTGTATAGACACAGGTTGTTTGCGGGAAACAATGAACATAGCCTCAGGAGAGAGGCATGAACTCTGTAGAGGGCTTCATGCTGAGCAAAATGCAATTATACAGGCTGCATACCATGGGGTATCTATCAATGGTGCGCAACTTTATTCTACCCATCTTCCTTGCTCTATATGTATCAAGATGGTTATAAATGCTGGTATTTCAAGGGTATTCTATATAGATGGTTATCCGGACGACCTTGCGCATGAGCTTATGAATGAATCAAGAATAGTTTTGCAAAAAGTAGTAATGCAAGAGGGCACAGCAGTCAGAAGTCAGCAGTCAGGAGCCAGCAGTGAAAATTCAAAAAACAGGATTAACAAATTTAAAGTGAGAAAGATAAGGTTCAATAAAAAATGAATGGTACAGGAGATATTGTTCGTAAACCTGACTTCTGTATTCTGAATTCTTGCTATAATTAAAGCCATGAAATGTCCTTTCTGTGGTTACGTAGAAAGTAAAGTGCTTGATTCGAGAATGAGCAAAGAGATGGACAACATTAGAAGACGGAGGGAATGCCTCAAATGCGGGAAAAGATTTACCACGGCAGAAAGGCTTGAAGAGGGGCTCCCACTGGTCATCAAAAAGGACGACAGAAGAGAAGTTTTTGATAATACAAAGATTCTGGGTGGTTTGAAAAAGGCATGCGAGAAGAGACCCATAAGCATTACAAACATTGAGAAAATTGTTTCAAGAATTGAGTACAATCTTTTGGAAAAAGGCGATAGGGAGATTAAAGCTTCTGAGATTGGAGAAATGGTCATGGAAGAACTAAGGAAGCTTGATGAAGTGGCTTATGTAAGGTTTGCATCGGTTTACAGGCAATTCAAGGACATAAACGAATTTATGAAGGAGTTAAAAGACCTTCTTCTGAAAAAAGGTGAAGCATGAAAGAAGAACAGTATATGCGTATGGTGTTTTCTCTTGCTCGGAGAGGGTATGGCACAACATCGCCTAATCCGATGGTTGGGGCAATCCTTGTGAAGGGCAAGCATATCGTTGGGAAAGGCTATCATAAAAAGGCTGGTCTTCCTCATGCAGAGGTTATTGCAATTGATGAGGCAAAAGAAGAAGCGAGAGGAGCCACCCTTTTTATAAATCTTGAACCTTGTGTGCATGTTGGCAAGACCCCTCCCTGTGTGAATACAATAATCAAAGCAGGTTTAAAAAAGGTAGTTGTTTCAATGATTGATCCCAACCCCAATGTGAACGGTAAAGGCATTCAAGCGTTAAAAAAGGCTGGCATAGACGTAAAGGTTGGTGTCCTTGAGGAAGAGGCAAAAAAGCTTAACGAGGCCTTTATAGTCTATATGGAGAAAAAAAGACCTTTTTTTACAATGAAGGCAGCGGTGAGCCTTGATGGGAAAATAGCCACAAAAACTTGTGATTCTAAATGGATATCCAATGAGGAATCGAGACGTTATGTCAATAAGTTGAGGTCGGTGATGGATGGAATAATGGTTGGCATCAATACTGTTATTCTCGATAATCCATTACTCGTTCCAAAGGTTTTAAGGCCAAAAAAATACCCTGTACGGATTATCCTCGATTCGAAGCTCAGAATCCCCCTCTCCTGTGAGATTGTGAAGACTTCTGAGAAGTATAACACATGGATATTTACTTCTGAGGACTCCCGGGCCGATAAAGAGGCAAAATTGAAATCTATGGGTTTAGAAATAATAAGGATTCCCAAGGAGGACAGCGGAAGGGTATCGCTGAAACATGTAAATGAGGAATTGTATAAAAGGGAGATGGTCAATATCCTTATTGAAGGGGGCGGTGAGTTAAATAGTGCCCTTCTCAAAGAAGGTTTATTGGATAAGGTTGTTCTTTTCTATGCCCCTATCATAATAGGCGGAAAGGGTGCTTTGAATCTTGTCGGCGGAAAAGGTATAGACTTCTTGAAGGATGCATACAAGATTGACATCGCTGTTATCAAAAGGTTTAAGGAAGATATTTATTTAGAGGGCTATGTTCACAGGAATTATTGAAGATATTGGAATAATAACCAATATAAGCAAGCTTGGTGGGAAATGGGAGTTTTCTATCAAAACATCCCTGTTAAGGCAGGATATTCAGGAAGGTGACAGTATCTCGATAGATGGGGTATGTTTAACAGCTACAAAGGTAGAGAAAGATACATGCTTTGCCGATGCCTCTCTTGAAACTCTTAGTCTAACCACATTAAAAGAAAAAAGGACAGGTAACAGGGTAAACATAGAGAGGGCAATGAAATCTGACGGCCGGTTTGGAGGCCACATCGTGATGGGACATGTAGATGGAATTGGCACAATAGTGGGGATGAAAAAGGAGGGAGATTCAATAAGGCTGGAGATTGAAATACCCAGCAATATATCGTGGTATATTGTGAAAAAGGGGTCGGTTGCTGTAGACGGAATAAGCTTGACAGTAAACGACCAAAGGGATACTATATTTGTAGTTAACATAATTCCGTACACAACGTCCAGGACGACCATAGGCGCAAAGAACATGCGGGATAAGGTTAATATTGAGACAGATATTATCGGAAAGTATGTGGAGAGTTTTATGAGCAAAGCAAAGGGTAAAGGTATTGACCTGAATTTCCTGTATGAGCACGGGTATGTAAAAGGGGAATAAGCTATGGCAATTGCAACAATAGATGATGTGATTCAGGATATCCGTGCAGGAAAGATGGCAATCATTGTAGATGACGAGGATAGGGAGAATGAAGGGGACGTCATGGTTGCCGCTGAAAAGGTTACCCCTGAGGCTATAACATTTATGGCAAGATATGCCTGTGGTCTTATATGCCTTTCTCTGACAGAAGAAAAGGTAAAGGCGCTCAACCTTCCTCTCATGGTCCGTGACAATACTTCTCCATATAACACAGCTTTTACTGTTTCGATAGAAGCAAAAGAAGGCGTCACAACAGGCATCTCTGCACATGACAGGGCAAAAACAATAAAGGTGGCAATTGATGACGATACAACCCCCAACGACCTTGCAAGGCCTGGCCACATATTTCCTCTCATGGCGAGAAGAGGTGGAGTGCTTTTCAGGGTTGGCCATACAGAGGCATCTGTTGACCTGGCAAGACTTGCGGGATTGAAACCTGCCGGTGTCATCTGCGAGGTTATGAAGGAAGATGGGACAATGGCAAGACTGCCAGACCTTGAGGTTTTTGCAGAACGTCATGGTTTAAAGATTGTCACCATTGCTGACCTCATTAGATATAAGATGAAAAACGAAACATTAGTAAGGAGGGTAGTGGAGACAAGAATTCCAACAAGATATGGCGGGGAATTCATGGTAATAGGTTACGAAAACGATATAGACAAAAAGACCCATTTAGCTCTTGTAAAAGGGGATATCAAACCTGAAGACGTTGTCCTTGTGAGGGTCCACTCTGAATGTTTTACGGGGGATGTGCTTGGTTCTATGAGATGTGACTGCGGGGAACAATTACATACTGCATTGAAGATGATTGAGAAGGAAGGGAAAGGTATCTTTCTCTATATGAGGCAGGAAGGGAGAGGTATAGGACTATTAAATAAGCTCAAGGCATATAGCCTTCAGGATCATGGCCAAGATACGGTGGAGGCAAACATTGCCCTCGGTTTTTCTCCTGATCTCAGGGATTATGGAATTGGTGCACAGATTCTGAATGACCTTGGTGTGAGAAAGATGAGGTTGCTTACAAATAATCCGAGAAAGATAAAAGGTCTTGAAGGGTATGGTCTTAGAGTTGTTGAGAGGTTACCATTAGAGATGTCGCCTACAAAGGATAACATTGCCTATCTTAAGACCAAACAAGAAAAGCTTGGTCATATTCTCAATAATATATAAGGAGCAGATATGATACATGAGGGAAAGCTTAACGCCAAAGGTTTTAAGTTTGCAATAGTGGTGAGCAGGTTTAATAGTTTTATTACTGACAGGCTTCTTGAGGGAGCGCTCGATGCCCTGAAGAGACATGGAGCAGAGGACAAGTCAATCGATATATATAAAGTCCCCGGCGCTTTTGAGATTCCACTTGTGTCCAAGCTCCTGTCAAAGAAGAAGGATATTGATGGTATTATATGTCTCGGTGCAGTGATAAAAGGGGCAACATCCCATTTTCACTTCATTGCTTCTGAAGTCACGAAGGGTATTGCGGTTACCTCGCTCGAAAGCGGAAAACCCATTTCTTTTGGCATCATCACCAGTGAAAATATCGAACAGGCAATAGAGCGGGCAGGAACAAAATCTGGAAACAAAGGTTATGATGCAGCGATGTCTGTCATAGAAATGGTCAGTCTTATAAAGGATAAAACCTTGTGCGTAGAAGGAAAGCAAGAGAGTTAGCTCTAAGGATGCTCTACCAGATGGAGACAAATGGTGATGATCCAGAGCTTGCCCTTGCAAAATATTGTGAAACCTTCCCTTACCAGAGGGATATCGTAGATTACGCGAAGCTCTTACTATCAGGGGTTACAAAGGAAAAGTCAGTCATTGACAGGTATATAGAAGATGCCTGCGAACATTGGAAAATGCATAGAATCACATATGTGGATAAAAATATCCTGAGACTGGGTATTTACGAGATGTTTTTTTCCGTGGATGTCCCTCCAAAAGTTGCAATCGATGAGGCAATTGAGTTGGGTAAAAAATACGGCAATGAAGACTCCAGGAGTTTTGTCAACGGGGTCATGGATAGAATTTTCAAAGATTACTATGCAAAGGAGATCAGGGTAAACAATGAGAGCAGATAAGATTTGGTTGGATGGAAAGTTTATTAAATGGGATGATGCGAATGTTCATGTGTGTACCCATACACTTCACTATGGTGTTGGAGCCTTTGAAGGGATACGCTGCTATGAATGCCAGGATGGGAGAAGTGCGATATTCAAACTTGATGAACACATTGACAGACTATACGATTCTGCCCATATTGCCCAGTTAGACATTCCCTATAAAAAGACTGAAATCATAAAGGTTTGTAAAGAAATAGTAAAAGTGAATGGTTTCAAAGAATGTTACATAAGACCTCTTGTTTTCATGGGCGACAGCCAGCTCGGTCTTTATGTGAAGGATTTTAAGGTGAGGGTAGCAATAATAAACTGGGTATGGGGCGCTTACCTTGGAGACGAAGGCTTGAAAAATGGCATAAGGGCAAAGATATCTTCCTACTTAAGACACCACGTGGATTCTGGTATGACAAAAGGCAAAATATGCGGACAGTATGTCAACTCAATCTTTGCAAAGAGAGA
>CAIJOT010000286.1 GCA_903822335.1 uncultured delta proteobacterium | reverse complement strand
TTTATATCAAAATCTGAGAGATGTTTCACCACAACATTATCAAGCTCCACGGCACTTAAATAGGGATGATAATGGGAAAGGTCAGTACTCCCCACAACCAGAATGCTCCTGTTCCTGTCTTTGATAGTCTCATATAGACAGGCAGACAACTTCTCGCATACATCCACGGTCTGTGTTCCGATAATCAAAGGAACGATTTTGAAGCCTTTTAATACAACCTGTAAGAAGGGAAGCTGAACTTCGAGAGAATGCTCCCCTTTATGGGCTTCGATGTTGGGGATAACCACCCTGTCCTTTCTTACAATCTCAGCCGCTAACTCTTCATCTATATCTACCGTCCCGAGGGGTGTTCTATAGCTTCCTTTTTCCAGTATTGCCGCACCTTCAAAATACATTCTATGGCTTGGCGCTATTACGATAACCGTATCATACGTTGTGTGCGAAATTGCTTTATATCCATAGGCAGCGATGGGTCCAGAGTACATATAGCCTGCATGGGGAGAAATGACCCCGACAATTTCCCCTTCAACAGCATCAAAAACAGCATTATCCAGGTATTTTTCAATATCCTTTGTGAGAGTCCTGGAATTACCAGGATAAAATGTTCCACTGACAGCCGCTTCCCTCACAAAACCCATAAAACCCCTTCTTTAAAAGCCAATTAGTTTACATCCGAACTGATTCATTATAGCATATATTTTATTCAATATGAATCAAGTGTATAAGTCAAACATATTTAAGAAAACCCGAGTACATCTTCAGCGTTTTTCGCCAAAATTCTCTCTTTCGTCTCTTCACTGAAAGGGAGGTCATATATCTTTTCCACCAACGGTTTAATATCAGGGACACCTGGCCAATCACTTCCGAAGATAAACCGTTCCTGATATTTCTCCAGTTTCGGGAAATATCTGGGCAGTTGTTTCGTAGGGATACCGGTTATTCCTATGTAGATGTTTTTATGACGGGTGATCAACCAGTAAGCCCTGTCATACCAGAAAGGACGACCCCCATGGTCGAGGATGATTCTGAGATGTGGAAATTCATCAGCCACATCATCCAGAAAAAGTGGATCACCATATTTCACTCTGGAACCTTTAAATATCGATGTCCCTGTATGGAATAACAGGGGAACCTTTAGGTCCTGAACCAGTTCATAAAAAGGGAACAGCATCGGGTCATTGGGGTAAAAATGGGCATAGGTAGGAAGCATCTTGAAACCTTTTACACCCAGATTCTTAAACGCATATTCAGCCTGTTCCACTAAGGGAACCTCATTATACAGACATACAGACCCAAAAGGAATCAACTCTGTATGACCATCACAGAATTCAGATGTAAATTCATTAGGTACTACGCCAGTAGCTTTTGGTGCATACTCCGAGAGCACCACTGCTTTATCTACACCCTGGGACTGGAGATAGGTGGTTATGCCTTCGGGGGTAATTTTTTCAGAGAAATTATCATAGTAAAAAGGATTGTTCTTCCCGAAGTAATCAATCACCCATGGAGTCCAGTGCTCCTTTGTGCCTATATGCAAGTGAAAATCAATAACCTTCATCAATTTTTCCTGATTTTGGACTGCTTATTCCTGTATCATTTTATACAACTTTTTAGAAACATAAAATACTTTTTTACCGGTAAACATTGTACGTGACGAAGGATGCTTACGTAAAAATCATACAAACCCTTGTATAAGCAAGTATTGTGTGGTAAGATAAAAACTTATACGCAGCCGCTTCAGATACTTGCCTCAAATAGATGTGCCATAACAGTGGTTTTGAGAGACCACAAAGTACCTGTACAAACGAGATGAACTTGCACCACATTTTGAATCAAAAATGTGAGACCCATAGAAGGAATGGAGGTTTGATGCTAATAGGGAAAATTATGACAAACTCTAAACAAAGGCTCATGGTAACGGTAGAGAATCACAAGGGGATTAATGTTATTGATTTACGGTCATATCAGATCATCAATGACGGCGAACTGACACCAACCGCAGAAGGTATTTCTTTTGCGCCTGAAAAGATTGATGCTGTTGTCAATCTGCTGCGTGAGGCACAACAGAAACTATCGGGAGTATAAGCGCAATAAGCCCCACCCCCGGTATTTGATCGTTCCTGAAAGTTGGGGTGTATAGAGTATAGCAAAGTCTCATGTTATTGGATTGCATGTCCAGAAAACTTGGGTAATTAGGAGGTCATCTTGGCAAAACATGGCGTGGCGTTTAAGAGTGATAAAAGGAAAAAGGAATTATTACGATTAAAAAAACAGGAAGAAAAGAGGCAGCGCCGGTTTGGTGAACAGACGGTAGAGAAAACCGGTACAGAAACAACAGCTATAGGGGAAAGCGAGAAAGACCTTACATAAGTATTGTAATCTTCCCGGTTTCGTGGTATGATTCAGTTGGAGTTTCGGAAGCATCTGTTAGTTGCAACAACAGAAATATTTATTTTTGTCGTCTCTTCGTAACACAGTTCCGCATTCATCCACATTCTAAAAAGGAGGTAGTCGATATGGCAAAAGGAACTGTGAAATGGTTCAACGAGTCAAAAGGCTTTGGTTTCATTACCAAAGATGACGGCGGAGATGTCTTCGTTCACTATTCAACCATTCAGGACAGTGGCTTCAAATCTCTGTCTGAAGGCCAGAGTGTAACGTTCGATGTTGTAAACGGCATAAAAGGTCCCGCAGCATCAAACGTAGTAAAGAGCTAAGCCCAAAAAGCAGGCTCAGGTTACCTGAACCTGCTTTTTCTTTAAACACCCCGGGCTTGAACACAATTCCAGGGAAGAAATTTCATCGGAACATGCACATGATACTGAGGGAATATGGAACAGGCTAAAATTAGAAATATCGCAATCATTGCCCATGTTGATCATGGGAAGACAACACTTGTAGACCAGCTTTTCAGGCAGAGCGGAATGTTTCGCGATAACGAAGTGGTCGAGGAACGGCTTATGGATTCTATGGATCTTGAGCGTGAACGGGGCATAACGATTTCTTCAAAGAACGGCTCCTTCCTTTACAAGGATTTCTTTATCAATATTATCGATACACCGGGACATGTAGATTTTGGCGGTCAGGTTGAAAGGATCCTCAGAATGGCTGATGGCGCCCTCCTCCTTGTGGATGCGGCGGAAGGACCAATGCCCCAGACCCGTTTCGTCCTCAAAAAAGCACTCAGTCTGAACATGCCTGTTATTGTTGTTATCAACAAAATAGATAAACCTGCAGCCAGGTGCGACTGGGTGGTAAATCAGGTGTTTGATCTTTTTGCCAAACTGGATGCACCCAACGATATACTTGATTTTCCCGTTATCTATACCTCTGCAAAAGGAGGTTACGCAACACTTGATTATACCAGGAACTACGGCACGATGATCCCGCTTTTCGAAATGATCGTAGATTCTATTCCGCCTCCATCCGGGAATCCTCAAGGTCCCCTGCAGATGCTTATGAGCTCGCTCTCCTACTCCCCATTTCTTGGAAGACTCGCAATAGGTAAGATAACCTCAGGACTTCTCAACATAAACAAGGATGTTGTTGTTGCAAAAGCTGACGGTTCCACTTCCTCTGCCCGTATCACAAAGGTCTACCGGTTCAAAGGCAACGGCATGGAGGAGGTTGAGAACGCTGGTGTTGGCGAAATCGTTGCGGTAGCCGGTATGGAATCCATTGTGATTGGTGAGACCCTTACCGACCCCGAAAATCCCCTCCCCCTGCCCGGTATTGAAATAGACCCGCCAACACTATCCATGAACTTTATCCCGAATGACTCGCCCTTTTCCGGAAAGGAGGGAAGATTTCTTACTTCAAGACATATTCGTGAAAGGCTCATTCGTGAGACCTTGTCAGACGTGGCGCTTGTCGTAGAAGAATTGACCGATAGTATTGGGTACAAAGTATCGGGCAGAGGCGAGCTTCACATCTCGATCCTCATCGAAAAGATGCGCAGGGAGGGCTATGAATTTCAGGTTACACGGCCCAGGGTTATATTTAAAGAGGGAAACGAGGGAAGGCTTGAACCTTATGAAGAACTGACGATCGACGTTGATGAGCAATACGCAGGGAACGTGATCGAAAACCTCGGGAAAAGGAAAGGACAGATGGTGGAAATGCATCAGAATAATGGCATGGTCAGGATGGAGTACAGGATTCCCACCAGGGGGCTTATCGGTTTCCGTTCTGAATTTCTAACCGAGACAAAAGGTATGGGCACCATGAGTTACATTTTTGACGGTTATGACCGCTACGCCGGTAAAATAAAGAACCGAAGCAACGGGGCTCTTGTAGTAATGGACGAGTGCATTACCGTGGCGTATGCTCTTTTTAACCTCCAGGAAAGAGGGCAACTCTTTCTCGGTCCCGGTGAAAAGGTGTACTGCGGCCAGATCATCGGTGAACATACCCGTAAAAATGACCTGGTGATAAACCCTGCCAAAGGAAAAAAACTTACCAACATGAGGGCTGCAGGTTCTGATGACGCCGTTATCCTCACCCCCTTCCGAAAAATGAGCCTGGAAGATTGTATTTCGTACATTAATGAGGATGAACTCGTTGAAATAACACCCCTCTCAATCAGATTGCGAAAGGTCATCCTCAACGAGATTCAGCGTAAAAGGGCACAAATAAGCGCAGGAAAGGCATCTTTACCATTTGTATTGCTCCATCCTCAACCCTCTCTCTGAGATGATTTTCCAATAATACTTTTAATCAAAAGAATTCCTCGTAGCTCTGCTTCGGGGTAAGAATCCAGAATTCAGAATCCAGAAGGGGGATTAAAATATCTTCAAAAAAATTCTAACTTCTGACTACTGTATTCTGTATTCCAGATACCTCGCAGTTCTGCTGCGTGGTAGTTCATTTCGGTTCTTCCGACTTTCCTGTGGGTAACCGGGAATTATTACTTCACCTACTACTAAACAATTTTATAGCAATGAAATGCTGAGAATTACCAACATAAAGTGAGTATAATTGAGAAATTTATCAAACCTTATTATGTATCATTTTCAAGGGATTATAGGCATTTTTGCTATCAGTATTTAGTGCGAAATTTGAATTTCCTATTGGTGTTGGTGTATAAAATATACATTGCAAAGAGTATTAAATGCCCGCAGATGATTCCCATAATGATGGCTCCCATAACCAATTGAGTTTATTTCATAGAATACAGCGTATCATTATTGGTGCACCCCGAAATATTGGTGACCCCTCACTTTTTCACAAGTTGAGTTTAATTCCATTGCTCGCATGGATTGGCCTTGGTGCTGATGGCCTCTCGTCTTCTTCCTATGGCCCTGAGGAAGCCTTCAGAGCATTGGGCCAGCACACATACATATGTATATTTTTAGCTTTCGGTACGGCTTTAACAGTCTTTATCATCTCCTATGCCTATTCACGCATCATTGAACATTTCCCTACTGGAGGTGGTGGTTATATCGTCGCTACCCATATGCTTGGAGAAAAGGCGGGTGTTGTTTCGGGTTGCGCATTGCTCGTGGACTATATGCTGACCATTACCGTGTCTGTAGCCTCATGTGTCGATTCCCTGTTCAGTTTCTTACCATTAAAGTATGGTCATTACAGATTAATGGCAAAGATTTTTTTGATAGTTCTCCTTATCGTCATGAACATGAGGGGGGTAAAAGAGTCAGTCACTCTTCTCGCCCCAATATTTATCATCTTTATCATCACCCATGCATTGCTTCTGGGATATGGTATTTTCAGCCATACTTCCCAGATTGCCCCCGTGGTCAATGAGCTCAGCATCAACTTCAGACAGGACCTTGCGAGTATAGGTGGTTTTGGTATCCTTTTAATTTTCCTTCGGGCCTACTCCCTTGGCGGGGGTACATATACCGGAATAGAGGCAGTATCAAACGGTTTACAGGTTATGCGTGAGCCTAAGGTGCATACTGGTAAACGTACTATGGCTTACATGGCAACGTCCCTTGCGTTAACCGCAGGTGGTCTTTTTCTCTGTTATCTTCTGTGGAGGGTAGTCCCAACAGAAGGACGTACTTTGAATGCCGTACTTGCAGATGGAGTGTTCGGCAACTGGTTTCTTGGCTACTGGTTAGCATTAATCACAATCCTCTCTGAAGGAGCCCTCCTTTTAGTTGGTGCACAAACGGGATTTATTGATGGACCGAGGGTAATGGCAAATATGGCAATCGACTCGTGGTTCCCGCGCCGGTTTGCAGCGTTATCTGAACGTCTTTCAATGCGGAATGGTGTTTTATTGATGGGGGCTGCTTCTATTGTTTTAATGCTTTATGCCCACGGTTCAGTATCAGCCCTTGTAGTAATGTATTCAATCAATGTGTTTCTCACGTTCTCTTTATCTGAGTTCGGGATGTCCCGTTTTTTCTTTACCCATAGAAAGGTTGAAACAAAATGGAAACAGCACATCAGCGTTCACCTTACCGGTCTTACTCTCTGTCTCACGATTCTCACTGTAACGGTAATTGAAAAATTTGGCGAAGGCGGGTGGCTGACTCTTATTATTACCTCTTGTTTTATAGCGTTGTGCTATCTAATCCGTGGTCATTATATGAAGGTTAGAGCTGCTATCCGCAAACTTGATGAAATTTTAGTAGGCATTCCTGTAACGGAACTGTATTGTAATGAGCCTGTTAATCCGCAAGCACCCACGGCAATTCTCCTTGTCAATGGTTTTAACAGTTTTGGTCTCCATACATTACTATCGATTGTTCGGACTTTCCCAAATACTTATAAAAATATTATTTTTGTTTCAGTGGCAGAGATTGACTCAGGGGCATTTAAAGGAGTCAAAGAAATTGATGGTCTAAAGGAGTCTGTTAAGGATGCCCTAATGAAGTATGTGAAGGTTACCCGACAACACGGATTCCCCGCAGATTACAGGATGGATGTGGGAACGGATGTGGTAGAGGTTGCAACGGATTTGTGTGAATCCATTGCTAAAGATTTTCCACGGTCGACGGTTTTTACTGGGAAATTGGTCTTCCGACATGAAACCTTCATCTTCAAAATGCTCCATAACGAAACAGCCTATGCTATACAACGACGCCTGCAGTGGGATGGAATTACCACTGTTATATTGCCTATTCGTATGAATATTTAATAAAGTTTTGTACTTACTTCTACTACCTGAACCCATACAGCATCTTCAACAACATTAGTGAAATGTAAAAACTTATCAGGCTATATTGCAGTCAAAAATACTTGACTTGACATTTTATTGAGTTCTCCCAACTCCTTCTCTGTCCACACTATCTACTCTACTCGTTGTGCGTGTCCTCTTTTTTCACGCCCAATTTATTTTCAAGTAAGTTTATGGCTTGCAGTATTATATAAGCCTCATCATTTGTCTTTACGTCAAAAGCAACGCCACTGTTCTTTAGCAAATTTCTCATTCTTTCCGAGAGATAGCTAAGGGTGGTGGAAATATAGACCGGGAAATACCAAAAATATCCCATCGCCAACAGGATGCAGAACGACCCTATTATACCCATAGAGGTTAAAAAGTTGGCGGAATCATGCTTTGCCAACTGGTTTTTGCGCACTACCGCCTGCATGTTTACGTCATAAATATTGTTGATGGATTGCTTCATTTTTTCGGAGGCTGGCAGAAAGCCACTAAGATAAACCGAACTTCCGCCTAATCCGCTCTTCATCTGAAGACAGAGCTTCAAAAACATCTCATAGTCATGGTTAAGTCTCTCGACATATTCTTTCTCGTGTATTTCTGTTATGTTGTTGTTTTCCGCTTTTAAATTAGTCTCAAATACATTTCTTCCTGATTCGAAAAGCTTTAGGTAATAATTAGAAATTCTTCCAGCATGACTTGCATTATACATGACGCTACTTATAGAAGTTTTCATATCATCAAGAGCAGAAAGCATATTTCTGGAATAAACAATAGAATTGTAGTTATCTTTTAAGATATTGTTAGAATCCTGACCCAATCTCGCAACATAATAGGAACAAAAACCTGCAAGAGTGAAAACAATCAGGAACAGAAATCCTAAACCCAATGAGAGCTTTGTTTTTAGAATCATACTTCCTCCTGTTTATAAATATTCAGTCTCCCCAATAAATCAGAGTGTAGGACCGGCGTATATGCTTTCATGTCAACAATTGATATACGACCATCGTATTTTTCCGTTTCTTTAATATTATACTCTCGCCTATCAAAAAACAATAACAAAACTTATGAAATATATTGAGAAAATTATCAATGCAGTTATTTGTTCCCCGATTTCTCAACCTCTTTTATTTTTAATGGTATAAAACATTGTCATTATAGCATTTAGAGGCTATTTTAGGCCCTGGAAATTGATATTAAGCCGAAAAAGGCAACACCTTGCGTCTTTCAGGAAGCAGGCGAGTATCGAGAATGTCTACAAAGCGTTGATATCGATTACTGGCAAATGTTGAAGATTTACGATTGAAAGTGGTAACAAAAAGCGTTACCTATGCACCCAGAATAATCTGTTACCTATCTCCTCGTTCGGTCATACATGAATGAACCTCTTGCTTCTTGGTCATCAATAGACCACTTCCCACTTTCCTGAAGCTGTGCGCACGACTACGAGACGAGGCGGGTAGAGTACTGAAATGACTATCCAAGCGCACATTTGCTCATCATGGTCTTTGATGCGGTCAAACGATTCCGGATCGCGTGGATAGAAGAGATTGCCCGCCTTGCTCCGAATCACGACTTCAGGGTTTTCGGTTGTGACGAAATCCAGCTGATCTATGTGCTGGGCAGCGACTCGAACACCCGCTGCATAGGCCTTGTCGAGACACTTGAATTTTTTAACCTCCGCCAGGTCGATGTTTTGGTTATTATTCCTCAGTATTTGGTATGCACCGGCAAAGTTAGGCTTGAAAGTCGCTACCCGCTCATTCACAAGCATCGCCAGATCTTTCTTATCCTTGTCGTTGAGCATCGTCACGGGCGGATAATGGTGCCATGGCATGTCGGATGCGAAATCCGCGACGAACTCGCGTTCGAAGACGACACGACCCGTCGCTTTCTTTTCGTCCACACCCTCGCCGCTTTGGTTGGTTTCACGTATGCGGCCCTGTGCGTCTTCCGTCCTCGTGATCTGGTCAGTCACTGAAGCCCAGCGAAACTGCGCGCGGTACGGCACATTGGAATCCGTGGGCTGGAACTCGATACGGATCTTGTTTTTCCCCCTGCGCAATGCCGGCCCTAACGACTTTGCCGGCAACCATACTGACGGTGCGATTTCGCACTCTTCAAAAAGGACGGGGACCTCTTTCTTGTGCACCTCATGCTCGGCCATAGGAATGTTGTTGATAAAAACCGATGCCTTGCCGGGCAAAGTTTCAACCTGATTGGTTTTTATCGGGTCTCCGACGAAAGGCGTGAATTTGAACTCGACATTGACGACTTCTGCTGTGGCCAACGAAGACCAGAACAGGAGCAGGGCCACCACTATTTTGCGCATGAGTCCCTCCTTTTTAAAAAATGGACTGCAACCACTCAGATACTTTGCTTTGCGCTGTTTTCACATCCCTTCCCCGAATGGCAACACCATCCAGCAAGGTCGATTTCTGGCAAAGTTTTGAGATATCCGTAACGCTTCGCCCCAGACCGCTTCCAGCGTGAGTGATAAACGGCACAATGGTTTTTCCAGATAACTCGTATTCCGATAAAAACGATTTAACCGGAGCGGCTATCGTACCCCACCAAATCGGCGTGCCAACGAAAATGACATCGTAGGACCCGATCTCTTTAACTTTTGTTTTCAACGCAGGTTTAAAACCTGAGTTCAGTTCTTGCATTGCCTGTTTCTTCACCGCTTCGTAATCTTCAGGATATGGCTCCACAGTCTGAAGTTCTATAATTTCGCCGCCAACCCTTTCGTGAATTTGATTGGCAATTTCGCGTGTGTTGCCGGTACGAGAGTAGTAGGTGATCAGCATTTTTGTCCGCCGGTACTAGTTTCGGCAGCATGGGTGGTAGACAGATGTGGAAGTAGGGGGGCTGCGACTCCTGCAAGTAGCCAGGCAACGGTAACTTTCAACAAGTTCCGCCTGGATAGGTCAATCTTGTTTGCGTCTTTTGTTTCATTGCTCATTGCATTACCCTCGTTTTGCGGTTGTCGATGTTAGACTTACATCACTCCTGGCGACCATTGCCTTAATCTCCAGCGGTCCGGCCCCTCAGCGACCGGTCATTTGCTCCAGTTTTTCGGGATACCGAGCCCCTTGCACCGTGATCTTTGAGGCGGCGCTGTTGATCTCACGTAGATCTTCTGACGTAAGTTCGACTGCAACTGCTCCGATGTTCTCGTCCAGGCGATGCAGCTTCGTGGTGCCTGGGATTGGAACAATCCACGGCTTCTGCGCGAGCAGCCAAGCGAGCGCGATCTGAGCAGGTGTCGCCTTCTTCCGTTCAGCGATTTTGGCAAGCAGATCAATCAGGGCCTGATTCGCCTTGAGCGCCTCCGATGTGAAGCGCGGGAGGGTGCTGCGGAAGTCGGAGCTGTCGAAGGTCGTTTTCTCGTCCATCTTCCCAGTAAGAAAACCCTTGCCCAGCGGGCTATAGGGAACGAAGCCGATGCCGAGTTCCTCAAGGGTCGGCAGCACTTCCGCTTCAGGGCCTCTCGTCCACAAGGAGTATTCGCTCTGGACCGCAGTAACCGGCTGAACGGCGTGTGCGCGACGGATCGTTTGCACTCCTGCTTCAGAAAGGCCGAAGTGCTTGACCTTGCCTTGCTGAATCAGCTCCTTCACGGTTCTCGCCACGTCTTCGATCGGCACGTTCGTGTCAACACGATGTTGATAGAGCAAATCGATTGTCTCGACCTTGAGCCGCTTGAGCGAGCCTTCGACAGCCTGTTTGATGTGCTCTGGCCGACTGTTCAGGCCTGGCGAACCCTGCATCCCCCTGGGATCAAACTTGGGATCCAGGTTGAAACCGAACTTGGTGGCAATTACCACCTGATCGCGCAGAGAAGAGAGCGCCTCACCGACGAGTTCCTCGTTCGTGAACGGGCCATAGACCTCTGCCGTATCAAAGAATGTAATGCCTCGTTCGACGGCTGCCCGGAGAAGAGAAGTCATCTCCTTTTTGTCTTTGGGTGGACCATAGGAAAAACTCATTCCCATGCAGCCGAGCCCGACAGCCGAAACTTCCAGGCCGCTTTTTCCCAATTTACGCTTTTGCATTTTTTTTGCCTCCTATATTTATTTCTCCTATAATTGTTTATGACCGAACTGCTTCGTAGACTTTACTCACATCTATTTGCCGCCTTTTTGTCCATTGTCCCCTAATTTTATTTAAATTTCAAGCTAAAAACCTCCAGTGATATTATTGAATATGGATTGAAATGTTGTATATTCGGCAGTAATGACGAAAACTCTCTTTCAGGAAGGAACTGAGACCCACAAGGTTTCCAGAAGAATCCTACTTTCTTATCGGCGTCATCAACGACATAGAGTATTCGATAATAGCCGACTTTTTCAATTTGCTGAACGCTTTCCGATAGACGCTAATGAATGTGTAGCACGCTCGCCACGGTGTTTGCTATTTCTGCGGGATTTTTCACTACCACGATACCAGCCTCTTCCAGCGTCTTGATCTTTGTACGGGCATCGCCTGTGCCACTGGATATGATAGCGCCGGCATGACCCATACGCCTTCCCGGTGGCGCAGTTATCCCTGCAATGAAGGCAACTACCGGTTTGGTCATGTGCTTCTGAAAATATTCTGCTGCCTCTTCCTCAGCCCTGCCTCCGATTTCACCAATAATTACTACAGCGTCAGTTTCATTATCCTTTTCAAATAACTGTAGTATGTCTAAGAAAGTAAGCCCGATAATAGGGTCTCCCCCTATCCCGACACAGGTTGATTGTCCGATACCTCTCCTGGTGAGCTGGTCGACTACTTCATAGGTGAGGGTTCCGCTTCTCGAGGTAATACCTACCCTGCCCTCTTTATGGATATAGCCAGCCATGACACCGATTTTACACTTGCCCGGAGATATGATGCCAGGGGTGTTTGGTCCTATCAGTTTTGTATGTTTCCCCTTCATATATTGTTTCACAGCAATCATGTCGAGGGTGGGAATTCCTTCAGTGAGGCATACAACAATCTCAATCCCTGCTTCTATTGCTTCCATTATGGCATCTGTTGCAAAAGGGGGTGGAACAAAAATCGCTGAAGCCTTTGCCCCGGTGTTCTTCACCGCATCTTTGACGGTATTGAAAATGGGGATATTGTCAAGCCTTTGGCCTCCCCTGCCAGGTGTAACCCCTGCCACAACCCTGGTGCCATACTCTGCCATCTGTCGTGTATGGAAGGCGCCTTCGCTGCCGGTAATACCCTGAATAACCACCCGTGTGTTTTCGTCAAGAATGATACTCATCTATTCTCCAATGAACTACCCCGCAGCAGAGCTGCGAGGAATTCTTTTGATTAAACCTTGACCCAAAACAACAATCTCCAGGACTATATATTGCTGCCTACTGCTTACTATCTACTTGTTTCAGTATCACTGCTACCTTCTCCGCTGCTTCTTTCAGGCTTGAAGCCACTGTAAAAGTCAGGCCTGACTCTGCAAGGATTTCCCTGCCTGTATTCACATTTGTACCTTCTAACCTGATTACCACAGGAAGGTCTATT
>CAIJOT010000285.1 GCA_903822335.1 uncultured delta proteobacterium | reverse complement strand
GGAATCAACAACAAGATAAAACGCCTGTCCCAAATGGCGTATGGTTACAGGAACGTCCACTATTTCTTGCTTAAAATTCATCATCATTGTGGACTACTCAACCCAAGACTTTCAACTTAAACACGAAAGAAGGAAAATTTTTTATTTAATCGGGAAACTAAACCACCACCGGCTAAAGCCGGTGGGTTCAAAAGAACCAATGTATGGTAGGCTTGAGTCGGCTGAAGCCGACTCCTCCTTTTATGGTGCAATGTGGAAATCACCATCATTTTCCTGAAGATCCTGGGTGGCAATGTATTCCATAATAACTTCATCGGTCACGTTGCCAGAGGAAGCAGCAAAATATCCCCTGCCCCATATGTGACAACCCCAGAAGTGTTTTGAAAGTTCCTTGTATTCCGATAGGAGCTTGTATGAGGTTTTTCCTTTGAGAGATTGCATTAGTTTTGATATAGAGAGATACGGAGGTACGGATATAAAGAGATGGACATGATCCTTGGATATAGACCCTTTGGTAATTTCTACGTCTTTGGCTTTGCATATCTCTCTCAGAAGATCCCGAAGGCGTTCCGCCACCTGTCCGTACAAAACCTTCTTACGGTACTTGGTAATCCAGACCACATGGTACTTGAGGTCATACACCGAATGAGACGTGGTCCGGTAGTTTTGCATCTACTCATTTTACTAAAGTCTTCGCCTAAAGGCGAGGGGTTTTCTCCCCGAAGGAGACACTAATTGAATTCTGGAATATATCATTGCCAAATGACATCCTTGTAACTTCAAATACAATAAGTCCTGTTGTAAATGCTTTTTTTGCGAGTTTAATTTACAATGGTACAAAAGCATTGTTCTCTGACAGAAAGGTAAGTGATTTATATGATCCTTCAATTAAGATTAGGAAGAATTCATTGGATAAGCATCATATTTTCCCAAAAGAGTATTTAAAGAAACAAGGTGTTGATTTGACCCAAATTAATCAAATTGCTAATCTAACCTATTTGGAGTACATTGATAATATAAAGATATCTGATTCAGAACCGAAATCATATTACACTGAAATTAAAAGTAAATACTATTCAAACAAAGAGTTGGTTTTGGAAAATGCTCTCAAGGAGCATGGTATCCCAAATGATTTTTATGAAATGGAATATTCGGTATTTTTAACCGAAAGACGAAAGAAAATTGCAATGTTGATAAAAGAAATGTATGGCAATATCTAAAAGCAACCGCAGTTGTAGATTGGGGTCGGACCAAACCAAGCTTTATAAGCAGTTTTGAGTGTTGAGTTTTGAGTTGAAAAAATCCAATAATATTGGCTTAAAGTGCTGTTTTTGCTTATGAAAACCTAAGAAACAATAAGGCGATAGGTCGTAGGTGATGGGCCTGTCCTCGTGCAGCGGGGGTGATAGGCAAAAAAGACAATAAGGTGAAAGGTTACGTTCATCTAACGCCATAATCTCTATTGCGTGATGAGTGTATAGGCATTAAAAAAACTTGACAGATTTACAATAAAGGACTACTAAGGTATGAAGGCTGAAGGTGGACATCGGGATTAGTTTTTGACAAAATGCAATGCTCAAAGGCTTTATTGGAGGTAAGCATATGGAAAGAGAACTATTGCTCAAACGGATTTCAATCAATCCGGATGTATGTTTTGGAAAACCCTGTATACGCGGGACCAGAATATGGGTATCTCTCGTAGTGGATAGTCTGGCGGATGGCGTGAGCGAGACAGAATTATTGGAAGTATACCCACAGCTTAAAATAGAAGACATTCGCGCTGCCCTTGCCTATGCCGCAGAAATGACCCGTGGACATATCATACCAATCCCGCTGGAGGCAACAGGGACATGAAAATCAAGCTTGACGAAAATCTTGATCCCAGGTTGTCGTCACTATTCGTTGCAGAAGGACACGATGTCGATACCGTGTTTAATGAGGGTATCTCTGGCACTTCAGACAGAGGTGTATACGATGTTTGTTTCACAACAAAACGTGTTTTAATCACCCTTGACCTTGATTTTTCAAATCCTTTTTACTTTCCACCTGAGAAAACTGCCGGAATCATTGTCCTTCGGCCGGCGCGACCTTCGCTACCACTTATCAAATCACTTCTCTTAACCCTCTTGCCGACGCTACGTTCAAGAAAGCTCGAAGGAAAGCTATGGGTAGTGGAACAGGGTAGAATCCGTGAGTATGAGACGTTTACGGAAAGGTAGATGACCCCGGAAATTATTGATATGCTCGGTAACATAGACCTGCTTGCCCTGCACAATACCACCTTTGAAGATAAATCAGGGTCGGACCAGGCTAACCCATTGAAATAAGTCATTTTATGTATGAAAAATGGCCGTTTTCAGGGCTTAAAGTGCTGTTTTTGACTATGAAAACCTAAGAAACAATAAGGTGAAAGGTTGTTCATCTAACGCCATAATCTCTATTGCGTGATGAGTTTACGGACATTAAATAAACTTGACAGATTTACAATAAATGACTACTTAAGGTATGAAAGCTGAAGGTATGAAGGCAGTAAATAGTGAACAGTGGAAAGGGAAAAGGAAGACTGAGGGGGGGGAAGGTAGTGAATAGTGAAAGGAGCAGAGAGCGATATCCGCAATCCGTACGGTTTAATCCCGACAACGGAGGGACAATCCGAAATGGGATGAAAGAGGGAAGAGCTTTATTGGATGTTTGTATATTGTTATTTGATTATTGAAATTTGGAGTGAGCAAGGAGGAAAGCAATGACTGATAATGCATTAGCCGTTTTTGAAAACTACAAAATCCGCCGGCATTACGACGAACATACAGAAACCTGGTATTTTTCTGTGGTTGATATTTTGCAGGTTCTGATGCAGCAGACGGATTATCAGGCGGCTCGAAACTACTGGAAAGTTTTAAAAAACCGTTTAAGAAAAGAAGGCAGTGAGTCGGTTACAAAATGTAACCGACTGAAAATGGAAGCTGCAGACGGGAAAAAATACCTGACCGATGCTGCTGATCCGGAAACATTGTTACGGCTTATTCAGTCTGTGCCCAGTCCCAAAGCAGAACCGATAAAACTATGGCTGGCAAAAGTAGGTTACGAACGATTGCAGGACATGAGCGACCCCGCGCGCTCACTCGATCGCGCCCGTGAATACTGGCAACAGCACGGCAGAAGCGAAAAGTGGATACAACAGCGGATGATGGGACAGGAAACCCGTAATAAACTCACTGATTACTGGCAAGACCACGAAATAACCAAAGAAGACGAATATGCTATTCTCACCAACATCATTCATCAGGAATGGAGCGGCGTTTCAGTAAAAAAGCATAAAGATATAAAAGGCCTTAAAACGCAGAATCTGCGCGACCATATGAGCGAAGCGGAACTGATTTTCACGGCACTTGCCGAATTGTCAACCAGGCAAATTGCCGAAAGTGTGAATGCTGCCGGAATGGTTAAAAATGCAGATGCAGGGAAAAAGGGCGGAAAAATAGCGAAGAACGCTCGATTGGAGTTGGAATCAAAAACAGGCAGAAGCGTCATAACATCAGAGAACTATCTTCCACCAGTAAAGAAACAAAGGCAGATAAAACAAAAACCGGACAATAGCGGGGACGAGGAATGATTGTTTCATCGCTCGGCAATACGGAATTGCTAAAACTGCGCAAGACCGCATTCCTTTGTAGCCGCGAAATACCTGCTTCTGTGGTGCTTAAATGCTATGACTGGGCCATCGAACAGCGTGACCAGGGCAACTGCATAATCAGCGGTTTTCATCCATGATTGAGAAGGATGTTTTTCATTATCTGCTGGCGGGGGAACAGCCGGTGATTATGGCATTGGCGCGAGGAATGAAAGAGAAAATAGATACGGATTTGAAAGCGGCAGTTGATGCCGGAAGATTATTGATTGTTACCCCGTTTGAAAACAGTGTAAAACGGGTAACGGCAGAAACCGCTGAAAAGAGAAACAGGTTTATGATTGAACTGGCGGATGAGCTTGTCATTGGCTATGCCGGCAAGGGCGGTATGTTGGAGAGGCTGGTTGCAGAAGCTAAAGGTAAGAAAGTAATCATGAGGTGACAAGATGAGAGAGAGAAGGACAGAAACATTGTACTGGATTTTAAAAAGAGATTGCCGGAGGTCCTGCTGAACCATGTAAAAAAATTGATTATATATGGTTCAAGGGCAAGGGGTGAAGGAACAGACGATTCAGACATTGACTTACTGGTTCTGGTGGACGATAAGACCCCGGATATTGAAAAAGCCCTTGATGATATTGTCTATAGTGTAATGTGGGATTATGACTTTAAGCCTATTATATCTTTAAAGGTATTTGCAGAACCTCGTTTTAGAATTGCTGTAGAGAAAGGCCTGTCCTTTTACAGACACGTTGAAAAAGAGGGGATTCAATATGACCGAAGAAACGAAAAGGTGTATGGAAAAGGCTGAACATGCCCTTGAAGTTGCCAAAGAACTCAAGAAGGGCGGTTATATTCCGGATGCAGCGAGCAAAGCGTATTATGCTATGTTGTATGCTGCCCAGGCACTGTTAAAAAATGAAGGTATTGATGTCATAAAGCATTCTGCAGTTGAATCAGCATTTGGTTACTATTTTGCCAAACCAGGCAGAATCGACCAGAAGTACCACAAAATGCTGATTAACGCCCGGAAATTAAGAGAAATAGCTGATTATGATATTGATGAAGAAATTCTCGAACCAGTTACCTCTCTTAAAATAGAGGAGGGGAAGGCTTTTTAGCTGCCATTAAAGCATTTTTGGGGTTGTGAAAATAGAGATGAGAGATCCCATGGGGGTGATGAGCGATGAGTAATATTTCAAAAGCACTGAATGAAGTATGGGAATGGAAAGATAAAATACATGAAGAGCGAAAAGGTATGCCGTTGTCCGAATGGGTGCAAAAATCAAAAGAAAACAGTAGCCGTATACGCAAGAAATACGGAATCAGAAAAATAGACAAAACCACGGAATTGAAAAAAGCAATAGGAGCATGATTAGCTGTGACAAGGAGGATAAACAATGACTGAACAGGAAAAGGCTGCAAGTCCGGAATTTATGCACCTGCCTCTCGAAAGCATTATTGTGGAAGAACAGATTCGCTCAAGTGTTGATATGGAGGGAGAGTCTTTTAAGGCCCTTATGGAATCTATCAAAGACAGG
>CAIJOT010000284.1 GCA_903822335.1 uncultured delta proteobacterium | reverse complement strand
GTTCAATACAGCGAAATGTTGCAAACTAACGATAAGCTGGCCAAGGAAAAACTGATTAAAGGGTTGGAGGTTATGCAGTTAGAGGCCTCTCTTAGTCCTGTTCAGATTCACTCTGACCCATGTGGACACTCTCCTTGTGGATACGGGCCGTGCGGAGGCGGAGACGGCAAGTATTATGATGAATGCATGAATAAACTTTCGCAGCATTCGAAAGGAAGCAGAGGCAACAATTGTGATGCCTTGATCATAGAAACATGCGGCATGAACGGGATGACTCTTGTAACCGCAGATAGAGGTGCGCAGAAGGTATGTGCTGATATAGGAATAGATTGCATAGACACACAAATATTCTTAAGAAGTGTAATGACCGATTGAACTTCGACAAATTGGTGGGCTGAAGCCCACCCTACAACTGGATTCCCGCGTTCGCGGGAATGACCCTCCTTCGTTAAAACTATGGAGGGCAGGCCCCGGCAATAAAGACCTTGGCATAAATGCGCAAAAAATGGCTCCCCGCCAAAGACATGCAGGGACAGGTAAAATATTTTCTAAATCTCTTTTGCGCTTGATTGTCATCGACAAATGGGTATAATCAATGTTGCCTTTGGCTGGGGGCAAAAGGCAAAGAAGAAGATGATGATAAATAAGGAGAAGAGTATGAGAAGTAGAACATCTATAATGTGTGTCATAATCTGTGCAGCGATGGTGCTTTTCTGTTCGGATTATTCATTGGCTGACACATGGAATACTTATAATATGCCTGGCGCACTTTGGACTCAGGTATATGGTATCGATGGTAGTAATCTTGTTGGTGTTTATTATGATTCTTCTGGTTATTGGCGACAAGGTTTTCTATATGATGGAGTCAACTGGACTACCATCAGTAAGCCTGGGGCAGGCTGGACTGAAGTACATGGTATTGAGGGCAGTAAACTTGTCGGTTGTTATACAGAATCCGGTAATTGGCATGGCTTTGTCTGTAATGGAACAAATTGGACTACACTCGACATGCCTGGCGCGCTTTGGACGCAAGTATATGGTATCGAAGGTAGCAAAGTTGTTGGTGTTTACTATGATTCATCTGGTTATTGGCATCAAGGTTTTCTTTATGACGGGGTCAATTGGACTACCATCAGTAAACCCGGGGCAACTTGGACAGAGGTCTATGGTATTGAAGGTGACAACCTTGTTGGTTGTTATGCGGAGTCTGGCAATTATCATGGCTTTATCTATGACGGAACCACTTGGACAACACTTGATATGCCTGGCGCACTTTGGACAAAGGTATATGGTATAGATGGTAGCAACATTGTTGGTGTTTACTATGATTCATCTGGTTATTGGCATCAAGGTTTTCTATATGATGGAGTCAACTGGACTACCATCAGTAAGCCTGGGGCAGGCTGGACTGAAGTGCATGGTATTGAGGGTAGCAATCTTGTCGGTTGTTATACAGAGTCTGGTAATTGGAATGGCTTTGTCTATACGGTGCCCGAACCCGCCACGCTATTCCTTCTCACCCTCGGCGGCCTTATTTTACGAAGAAAAAAATAAATATCTGGTTAAAAAAACAAGGTCGTGAGATTTGGATTTCCCATTCCTCACGACCTTTTTGCTTGTGTCCTTTTGTCCGAACCTCGGCTCAATGCCTCATCGAGACGGGTGCTTTTTTGTGGCCAAACAAAAAACCGTGTAATCAGTGCAATCTGTGGCTTAAATCATCAATCAAAAATCATAAATGGGCAGTCCTACCGCCCTAACTGTCCAATTGCTAATCAACCGTGTTTTTCAGTATTGAAAACGCTATTTTTGGTCAAAACTTGACTTTTGCCGATTGCCTCCTATAATATAGTGCAATAACCTAAGATTCAGCCCCCCTGATTAGGAGGGCTTTCTTTGTTTTTATATTTGGCCCCATGTTTGACGTGGGGTTTATGTTGTTTTACGAATTTACCCGCTGCGGGCGGACAGTTTCTTTAAGACACGGATTAACACGTATTTACACTGTTTTTTTACTTTTTAATCTCTGTGACCTCTGTGTTCTCTGTGGCTAAAAAATACGAGGCCTCAGTGGCTAAACTTTTTTCTTATCGGGGTATATGCCAACTTTCGACACCGGCTTAATTTCGCGCATTCAGCAGGCCAATGACATCGTCGATGTCATCGGCGAGCACCTTGCGCTCAAACGCAAAGGCCGCGAAATGTTAGGCCTGTGTCCATTCCACGAAGACCACCGGCCAAGCTTCAACGTCAACCCCACAAAGCAAATCTTCAAATGCTTCGCTTGCGGCGCGGGCGGCGACGTCATCAAGTTCATCCAGATGCGCGAACACCTCACCTTCCCGCAGGCACTCCAGCGATTAGCCGACCGCGCAGGTATAAAAATAGAT
>CAIJOT010000283.1 GCA_903822335.1 uncultured delta proteobacterium | reverse complement strand
TTTTCTCCACGATGCCCGTAGTCCTGGCAACAAAGAAGGAAATCGCTTCATGGACAATCTTTCACGGCAACATCGTCAAAGCTATTTGCTGGCGCTGGGGCGTGTCGATGGACAAGCCTTCCGGACTGGCAGAGGCCAATAAGGGGTTTACCTTTGACCCGGCCAAAGTCGCCGTTCCGGCCCTGATCATCGTTGGCGAGGGTGAATATAAGAGCGAGGAGGTGAAACGGCAACAAAAGGTCTGCATGGACAACTTCCCCAACCCCATGAAGAAAATGGTGATCACGCCGACTGTCGAAGGTGCGACAAATCACTGTGTAATGGAGAACCGCAGTCTTGTGGGGCAGGTGCTCTTCGACTGGCTGGACGATGTATTCAAGTAGACTGATTTTGGATTACATATGGATCGATCTCTTGTCTTCCCCGGTTGATCCGGTGAGGACAAGAGATTTTTTGAGTCAGTTTCGACCCTCTGACACCGGAAATAGCCAAAAACGGTAGAGCAGAACCATTCAGGAGGAGATCTCATGACGAAACAATGCAAAATGATCTTTCTTGGACTAATGATAGCAATTCTGACAGGGTGCGCATCGGTCGGCCCCGGTACGGTTACCCGCGACCGTTTTGACTACAATGCGTCGATTACCGAATCCTGGAAGCGCCAGATCCTCCTCAATATTGTCAAAATGCGTTATGTTGAACCTGTCTCCTTTGTGGATGTGGGGCAGATCGTCGCTGGTTACAGTCTGGAAACAGGTATCACCGCGGGAGGCTCCGCCACCCTTTCCAACTTTAACACCACGGCATTGATTGAGACCGGCCTGTCAGGCAAATACACCGACCGGCCGACCATTACCTACGTGCCGATGACCGGCAACGCTTTCATCAAAAGCCTGTTGGCCCCTCTTTCTCCCGAGAACCTGATGTTTACCATTCAGTCCGGTGTAGCGGCGGACATGATCTTCAAACTGGGGGTAGCCTCGATCAACGGCCTGCGGAACGGGTCCGCGACCATTGAGGGGTTTCGCCCGGCAGAACAGAAATTTCTTCGTGTCGTTGAAATCTTACGCAGCCTCCAGATCTCCGGCGCTATCCGCATGAAAACCATCAAGAGCAAAGACAACCAGGAGAGCACGACCATTTCTTTCTGGTCGAAGGGGACCCCGGCCGAGATCTCCTTGCAAGTCCGTGAGTTGTGCGACCTGCTGGGACTGGACTCGGGGGCCGACCAATACAGGCTGGTGTACGGCATCGCACCCGAAAACAACCGGGAGATCGCGATACAGTCATTACCGTTGATGCATCTGCTGTCCTTCCTGGCAGCACGGGTCGAAGTCCCCGAGAAGGACGTGAGCGAAGGACGGGCAAGCCCCGGTGTCCGGGAAGCAACAGGGAATACAGATAACAAAGACAAGTTTGTCGTTAAGTGTTCGGACAGCAAGCCGCAGGATGCATACGTGTCCGTCGCGTATCGCAATCGCTGGTTCTGGGTTGACGATCGGGATCTGGAATCCAAGCGGGTGATATCCTTTATCATGCTGATCTTTACCCTTGCCGATACCAGCAAGCACGAGTCATTGCCCCAGATCACGATCCCGGCACAGTGAGGATGTGAGGAGTATGGCTATGCGAAGAGTTGATTCTGTTGATGTCTTAAGAGCGTTGGCTCTTATCGGAATGGTCATATGTCACTATCCGATATTCCTTTCGAGTGGAGAAGGAAGAGACGCCATGGCCCATTTTTTTGCCAACCACCTCTTAGGCGGAGATTTTGCAGCCTCATGGTTTGTTTTTTTGGTGGGCTTAAGCCAGGTTCTGTCCGCAAAGAAAAGGGGGCCTACCCAGAGCAAAACCGCAGGAAGAGTAATTATCCGCGGTATGGTAATTTTTGTTATCGGCTTATTGTTTTTGCTTGTTATCCAAGGTTATGAAGAACTTTGGGACTGGGACATTCTGGCTTTCATCGGGGCAACGACCATAATCCTGCTTATTTGTCGCAGCGCCCCATCCTGGCTACTGCTTCTATCTTGCTGCGCCGTCTGTTTGATAACTCCATGGTTTAGATCCCTTGTCGACCTTACTCCTTTTTATGGAGGGGGCTTTGAAAGTGTAAAATGGGTATCGGATTTTATCCCGAATTTTATTTTTGATCCGGTGAAGGATTACGGGGGAGGAAAGGCCGCGCTTGATAATGTCCTCGGCTTTTTTCTCATCGGACAATTCCCTCTTTTACCGTGGATTATTTTTCCGCTCATCGGGTTTGTCGTCGGGAGAAAAATAGCAGAAGACCATTTTACTTCGGATTCTCCACTCATCATCATTATCGGCATCATCCTGTCCTTCATGGGGCTTTTTACCGCATACGCGGGTTCGATAAGATCCGGTCCATCAGTTGTAAATGACTATATAACACCGCTGTCGTTTTATCCCAGCTCTTTCAGTATGGTTATTTTTCTCACCGGAATTGTCCTGATTCTGTTCACAATTCTGTGGTATATCTATGACACAGATCCGGATAACACAAAAGAACCGGGAATGTTTCTGACCTACTGCCGGCAGATCAGCAAATATTCGCTTACCATTATATGTCACTCATTTTGCCCTGTTCTTTATCCCTTTGCGGATCATCAAGGCGGCAACAGGAACATATTATTTAAGAGATTTAGTGAGTACCCCGACTGCTTTTGCGCTGGCCGTGCTTTTGCTGATCATCTATTACCCTTTATTGAAACTCTGGGAAAAGCCGGCGGCAAATACAGTTTTGAGTGGCTTCTCGCTAAGCTATTATCTATACATAGAAAAGGATATCTGAAATGTTAAAGAAAACCTGTATAATTACGGCAATGCTTTTATTGTTCATGGTCCTTGCAGGAGATTGGGGGGCAGGCATCGTAGGAGCTGCTGAAAAGAAGGAAGCCCTGAATATCAAGGCGGAACAAAACGGAAAAGGGGAAGATGAACCATCCTATGACATCCTGATCAAAGGGGGAACGGTATATGACGGCACGTTGAGGCCGCCCTTTATCGCAGATATCGGGATTAAAGGCGATAAGATTACGGCCATAGGGACTCTGGATGGAAAGGCGATAAAAATCATTCAGGCGAAAGGTTTCATCGTCACGCCCGGATTCATCGACATCCACGAACATTCCGACACGGTGTTCACTGGGTCGACTTCCGGAAGCGGAGCCGGTCTGACACCGGTCATGCAGGAGGAGCTGAAAGGAAATTACAATGCCCTTTATCAGGGGGTGACAACCGTTGTGACGGGGAACTGCGGCATGGGTATCACCGATACGGCAAAGTGGTTTAAAACGGTGGAATCGATAAAATTCGGAACCAATGTGATGCACCTTATTCCCCA
Source organism: uncultured delta proteobacterium (assembly GCA_903822335.1). GTDB lineage: Bacteria > Desulfobacterota > Syntrophorhabdia > Syntrophorhabdales > Syntrophorhabdaceae > CAIJOT01. The sequence goes on along the minus strand of CAIJOT010000283.1, from coordinate 4,090 downwards.
CGGCGAGATTCGGTACGAGCTTTTCGGCAGGGAAAGTCAACCCGGAAAAATGAGCCGTAAACAACTCGAAGCATTTAAGGCAAGGGTTGAAAAGGAGATGAAGAAAGGCGCTTGCGGACTCAGCACGGGCCTTGCCTATACCCCTGGGATCAATGCGACGATCGATGAATTGATTGAGCTTTCCAAAGTGGTTCATAAGCACGGCGGTATTTATGCAACGCACATGAGGGATGAATCGGGCATGATCCTTGAGGACGGCAAGATTGCCGTTCTTGAATCCATAAAGGAGGCCATTGAAATCGGGAGGAAATCCGGGGCGCCCGTCCAGATATCCCATCTGAAGCTTCAGGCTCCCCACAACGGCTTGAAGGCCTCTCAAATGCTTGCCCTTATTGAAGCGGCTCGCCAAGAAGGTCTTGACGTAACAGCTGACAGTTACCCATATACTGCGGGATGGAGCGAACTCGCTATTCTGCTTCCCAGTAAATTTAAGATAGCGTCCGGTGGTATTTCCAACCGATACAAAACGAAAAAAGGCCGAGCGGAGATCAAGGCTGTAATCCAGAGCTTATTTGTCGATATTCCCCCGGAGAAAATTATAGTCACAGCCTGTGATGTAAAGGAATACGAAGGCAAAACTCTCAAGGAGATTGCCGCACGGGAAGGGAAAGACCCGGCTGACAGCTACACGGACCTCGTCTGCGATCATGTTGCGGAAGGGCTCATGTTTGCCCACAACGAGCAGGCCATGAAGGACTTTATGCCGAATCATTATATCTTCATATCTTCCGACGGAAAAACATGGGCGAAAGACATGCCGGGTGCCCACCCGCGAAATTATGGCGCCTTTGCACGAAAGCTGAAAGTTTTCGCCCTTGAAGAAAAGCAGATGGACTTTAACGATGCCCTACGCTCCATGACCTTTCTGCCGGCAGAGAAACTCGGCATGAAGGGGAGGGGAAAAATTGAAAAGGGGGGATTTGCCGATATCGTCGTGCTTGACTTAAACACGCTGGCTGATCGAGCCACCTTTGAAAAACCGACAGAGTATGCCGAGGGGGTTGTTCATTTGTTGGTAAATGGTGTTCCCTCTATCGAGGATCGCAAGCTGACAGGGCAGCGCGCGGGGCGGGTCTTGAAGGGACGAGGCATACTCGGGAGTAATTGATTCTCGACTTCCTTGAGGTGCTGTAGCTAACAGATACTTGGTTGAAATAATGTGGAGTTATCCGGAAAATTTTGAATAATCTATTCGATCAGTCAAGAAGGGGAGAAAACGCATAATGAAAAAAAACGCATGTCTATTTTTTTCACTACTGATTGTGCTGGCTATTGGCGTCTCCAGCGCGACGGCCCGAGGTATACAGTCATTAGGAACAGCGGATGCTCTTACTTTAGCAGAAGCAGCAGCCGCGCTTAAGGTACCCGGGGCAGCAACTCCGTATGTGAACCTGCCTGATCCTGACCCACTGCCGCCAACGCTTTTTGGATCTCTACCCTATCCTTCTATTGCTCCTGTCAAGCTTTTTGACAATTTGTATTTTGTCGGTACGACCGCGGTAGGCGCATTCGTAATAGATACCGGCGATGGATTAGTCATGCTTAATACCGGTATTAACAAGGATGATGCTGCATTAATGACAGAAGATATGAAAAAGCTGGGACTCGATCCGTCTAAAATCAAGCTGATATTGATATCACACGAACATTTTGACCATTATGGCGGCGTCCAATATCTTAAAAAGAATGTGTGTCCGAATGCCAAAGTGGCTATGAGTCTAACAGGCTGGAATTTTTTACAAACTGTCCCGCTAGAACATGGCTACATTAATCCAAGGCCACAAGCGGTTGACATTTATCTGACCGATGGAATGAAGATCAAGGTTGGCAATACGACCTTCCACATTGTTGCCACCCCGGGTCATAGCGCGGGATGTGTGTCCTTCATCATTCCCGTAACTGACAATGGCGAAGCCCATATGGCGGGCATTATGGGTGGGACTGGTGTGTGGGCTACTCAACAAGAAACCAGACTGTATAAAGCTTCAATCGAGTATTTTAAGGCATTTGCTACGGCTGCCAAATGTGACGTCGGCCTTGGAGTTCATTCCTTAGAGTCAGATTTTGCGGCGGTTCGTGTCCGTAAGCCTGGCGAAGCCCACCCGCTGGTAATCGGGACAGTAAAGTTCGATACTGTGTACCTTCAAAAATATAGGGAACTGTATCAATACGTGCTTGACTCGGGAAAGATGCAGCCTTATCCGGGCGTTGTAGCTCCCCCCGGAAGTGCCCCTGCGAGGCAGTAAGCTGAAATAAGTGGTGTAGAATTTCCCTTCAGGTATTTGAAAAAGTGTTGACTGTTCACAACCAAGCGATTCCGATATGAATAATAGCGATTTACCCGAGCTTGGTATGGCTGCCGATGGAAAAGGGATTTGAATGGGTATAAGGTTTTCCTATCATGACCAGAAGGAGGGTTGAAATGTTGAAAAAAATATGTGTGATTGTGGTAATGTTTTTGTCGTTCATTGTCCTGACAGGTTATTGGGGGACCGGTGTCGTCTATGCCGCCGACAAGAAGGAATCCCCAGTCGGCAAGGCCGAGGTGAGCAAAGAGCCGGAGAGGGCCGTCGACCCGCACGTAGGCTATTTTCGGTTTTACTTCCAGGATGAAAAGATGGACTATATCTTCGGCTCGGTGATCCTCGGCGCCACGGTGAATCATGGCTGTGAAATCGGGGAAGCTTTCTACACTGCAAGCAAGATCAAGGATGGCGACGCCGCCAGTTGGCAGGCAGAATGGATCAAGACCGCGCGGTTGGTCGAGGCCAGGGGCGAACAATCACTGGCCAAGGGTCACAAAGTGAGCGCCCGTGATCAGTTACAGCGGGCATCCTACTACTACCACGCGGCGCTGGTTTCGATGCCTCCGGATGACCCCCGATTCAAGGAGACGGCCCTGAAGGGCCGTGCTCTGCTGAAAAAGGCGGGAAAGCTTCTTAGTCCACAGCTTGAGTATATTGAGATACCCTTCGAAGGCACGGTCCTCCCCGGATACTTCCGCAAGGCCGGCCCCGGCAAGAAGCCGGCCAAGACGCTGATCATGATCGGCGGAGCGGAAACCTACGCCGAGGGCCACTTCTTTTACATCGCCCCCCAGGCCTTTGACCGGGGCTACAACTTCCTCACCGTGGAGATCCCGGGTCAGGGCATTCTCCCGCTGGAGGGTAAGTTCTTCCGTCCGGCCATGGATGTCCCCATCAAGGCGGTCGTGGATTTCGCCCTGAGCCGGCCGGATGTTGATCCCCAGCGGCTTGCCGTCTACGGCATCAGCAGCGGCGGAGGGTTTGCGCCGATGGCCGCCGAAAAGGACGACCGCATCAAGGCGGTGATCATGAGCAATGCCGTGATGGACGCCGGTGCCGGTGTCAGCAAGATGGGCGTGGCGTCGGCAACACCGGAAGTCACCCGAACCTGGTCCTCCTTCAAGGTGCGGTTGAATCAGGCGATCGCCTGGCGGTTCGGCCTGGAGGAAAACGATCTGCCCGGGCTCGTCCAGGCCAATCGGGCACTGCGATTCGATCCTGCCAGGATCGCTGCGCCGGCCCTGATCCTGGTTGCCAGCGGCGAGTATCAGAGCCCGGAGATCAAGAGGCAGAATGATCTCTGTTTCAAACTCCTGCCGAATGCCAAGAAGAGAATGGTGATCACGCCGGTTGAGGAAGGCGCCTCAAACCACTGTATCATGGAGAACCGCAGTCTGATGAGCCAGGAGCTATTCGACTGGCTGGACGAGGTTTTCAAGTAATACGGTTGTAATGGAGCATGGAGAAAAAAAGAGAGTAACTCTCGATAATAGTCAATATTGAATACCATTTGAAACAAAGTATGTCTGAGAAAATCGCCCGATGCTACCTTACAGGAAGTTGTCAATAAAAAGTCCCATTAAAAAATCAGGCTTAATATCAATTTTCAGGGCCTAAAATAGCCTTTAAATGCTATACTGACAATACTTTATACCATTAAAAATAAAAGAGGCTGAGAAATGGGTAAAAAAACTGTCCTTATTGTGGCTCAAACACACTCAGAA
>CAIJOT010000282.1 GCA_903822335.1 uncultured delta proteobacterium | reverse complement strand
ATCTGTTTTTTTTAACAGGGAGTCCTGCAGAATCTTAACAGACGTTGCAGACCCCTCATGTGTTAAAACATCGAGAGAGTTGTCAATAGGCTTACGAAGAACTCAAGGCCTTGATTAGATATGCCTCGGATAATGGTATCGACCCTCTAAGTATTCCGGGTTCCATTTACGGGGCAATCGGGATCTGCCAGTTTATGCCGACAACGATCTCCGTTTATGGAGTAGATGCCGATAGAGACGGTCGCGTCAACCTCTTTTCGGAGCAGGATGCGCTTTACAGTATGGCAAATTACCTTCGCTCTCACGGTTGGCGCTGTGACATGAGCGCGAAAAGGCAGTACCGAGTTATCCTCGCTTACAACCATAGTAACATCTATGCCGACACGGTCCTGAATGTGGCCAAAAGGCTGAAGGAGTAACGTTGAAGCGAATCAGTTGCGAACGTGAATGATTGGTATTGTGTCTCCGAATTTCTCTCAGAATGCCATGCCGAATCCTGCCTGCCTTCAAGATATTAGGGTTATCTGGACTCGGTAGAGGGAGATGTTAATGTCTCTATGTCCACTTACGAAAAACGAATCAAACTGAAGTTCAAGCTGCTTGCCGCCTTCTATGACCTATTCGACTTAGCCTTCCTCTTGGGCAGCGGGAAAAACCCCCGATATGCCCTCGCACGCAAGATACCTGATGAGACCTTACGTATTTTGGACGTCTGCTCTGGAACAGCAAACAGCGCCATAATCTTTGCCCAGGCCAATGCCCGCAATGAAATTATCTGCATCGATTTGTCGCCTGATATGATTGCCGTGGCTGAAAGCAAGGCTCGAAAGCGAAACATACAAAACATTTCTATTCAACCAATGAACGCAATGGATTTGAGTTTCCGAGACGGTGAGTTTGACGTTGTAACGATTTCATTCGCTTTACATGAAATGAATTACGAATTGATGATGAAGGTATTGGGGGAAATACGCCGTGTAATGAAGGACAAAGGCAAACTTTATATTATTGATTATGACCGTGAGGATGGTTGGTATAAGAAATTGTTATTATCGATGCATCTGAAAGTCTTCGAGCCGAAGCACATGCCGAAGTTTCTAAAATATGACTGGGCCAATATACTCGAGGACGCCGGGTTTCTATTTGACAGCACGGAAAAGTGCCTCTTTTCCAAGTTGATCGCAGCCACAAAGCAATCCATTACTTCCTGACAGGCACCGCTCCTTGACGTGTATTCGTCAGAACTTCCTGGTATGTACCATGCTCCAACTATGCCCTGAGGGTTTCAGGTATTTTTAAGGGGACATCTACGGGTTTTATATACTTGGTAATAATATTAGAGGTATTTTTGACGTTCAGTTTTTCGAACAAAAAGGAAAACTGGTTTTCCAGCTCTGCACCGATGGCTTGCAATGCCTCTTTCGGGAGATTCCAAAGTTCTTTCTTAAAGGGACCAAACCCCTTTTTCCGTGTTTTATAGATAAACTGCTCTTCGGTATCTGT
>CAIJOT010000281.1 GCA_903822335.1 uncultured delta proteobacterium | reverse complement strand
TTGAGGATTTTATTGAGCACCCGTACATGCTCGAGGTTTCTTCGCCTGGATTAACACGGCCTCTGAAAACTATGGAAGATTTCGCACGATATAGAGGAAGGTCATGTAAAATAGTAACCACGGAACAGATATACGGCAAAAATGAGTTCAGGGGAGAAATCGTCAACACCACCGAGGAGAAAGTTGAAATTAAAGGGAAAATAGATGTATTTACCATCCCATTATGTGCTATAAAAAAGGCAAATTTAGAATTTGAACTATAAGGGGCACACATGTATTATGATTTAAACTATGTGATCGAACAGGTTGGAAAAGAAAAGGGTATACCAAAGGAAACACTCATCGATGCAGTTGAAGAAGCATTCCTTGCAGCATCAAAGAAAAAGTTTGGTACCCACCTTGACCTGGAAGCAAAATTCAACGAAGAACTCGGAGAAATAGAGGTTTTTCAATTTAAAACAGTAGTGGAAGAAATAAACGAGCCTGATATAGAAATATCTCTTGAAAACGCAAAAATACATGACCCGGAATGTATGATAGGAGACAGTATAGGTATAAAAATGAATACTTCTTCTCTTGGAAGGATTGCAGCACAAACAGCAAAACAGGTGATTGTGCAGAAGGTAAGGAATGCAGAGAGCGACGTTATATACAATGAATATAAGAACAAAAAAGGCGAAATAGTGACAGGTGTTATCCAGAGGGTAGAAAAAAATCATTACGTTATAAATCTCGGGAAAACAGAAGCGATTCTCCCCATTAAAGAAATGATACCAGGGGAAACTTACAGGCAGAGGGAGAGGATCAAAGGTTATATCCTCGATGTTGAAAAATCACAAAAAGGATGTACAATACTGATGTCAAGAACCCATCCTGGTTTTTTGGTAAAACTCTTTGCGTTGGAAGTACCGGAGATTCAAGAAAATATTATAAAAATTATAGGTGCTGCGAGAGAACCTGGTGAGAGGGCAAAAATGTCCGTGTATAGTGAAGATTCTGACGTAGATCCTATAGGTGCGTGTGTAGGCGTAAGAGGATCGAGGGTTCAGTCAGTTGTCCAGGAATTAAGGGGAGAAAAAATTGATATCATACCCTGGAGCAGGGATGTTGCCAAGTTTGTATGTAACACGCTTGCGCCTGCAAGGGTATCGAAAGTTTATATAAATGAAGAAGAACACTCCATGGAAGTTATCGTAAATGATGATCAACTTTCTCTCGCCATCGGGAAAAAAGGACAAAATGTCAGGCTCGCTTCAAAATTAACTGGGTGGAAAATAGACATAGATAGCGAATCAGAAGTAGAAAAAACCTCAAAGAAGACTATCGATGAACTTATGGAAGAATTAGGGGTAAGTGAAATCCTTGCAAGGGTTTTGAATGATGAATATTTAAGAGACTCCAAGGACATATCAAAGTTGACACCAGAGGAGATGAATAAAATAACCAGCATATCTATTGAAGATTGTAAACGAATTATAGAAAAAGCAAAATCAATGCTGGGTAAAACAGAAAATATAGATGAGCAAGAAGTAACCAAGGTTCATGAAGCGTAAAAGGTGATAGGAACAGGTAAATTACATATCATGGTTTTTAATAAGGAAGGACAAGGGTTATGTCAAAGATAAAAATCACAACTCTTACGGATAAGATAAGTGATGATGAGATTCTATCGAAATTAAAAGGCATCGGGGTAAAGATAAAAAACAAAGGAAAAGATGAGACATCACAGGAAGAACAAAAGGAAAAGACCGCCCTTTCTGGCGAGACCATGATAGAGAAAAGGGTAGCATCTACGATTATACGAAGAAGGGTGCAAGCCCCTCCGGTTAAAGAAAAGGTTGAATTAATCGAAAAAAAGGAAGAACCGAAGGAGAAGGAAGAAACCAAGGAAAAGATTGAGCTGAAGGAAAAAATAGAAGAAAAACAAAAAAAGTCACCAAAAACTACAGAAAAACCCATTATAAAACCCCATAAACCACCGGAAGAAGAAAAAACAGTAGAAGTAGAAGAAACCCCGCCTGTTGAAGTAAAGAAGGAAGAAAAGGTTGAGAAACTCGAAATCCAGGAGGAGTCTTTAAAGGGTGATATAGAGCCTATCGGTGAAGAAAAAGAAAAAGAGATAACCAAGGTGTTAGAGGAGGCATACAAACAAGACCTCGAGAAAGACTTCACTCTCGTTGAAGGCGAAGAAGAGCGTAAGAAGAAAAAAACAGAAAAACTACTGAAAAAGATCGAGGAACAGGAACTTGAAGAAGTAAAACTACGGAAGAAAGGCATTCTCAAACGAAAGGTCATCATTAAAGAAGAAGACCTGTATACCTTTAGGAGGCGTAAAGCAAGGCCCATTCCGTTAAAAAGGGATAAGCGAGAAAGAGCAGAAGAAAAAAGGATAGAAGAAGAAAAACGATTAGAAATAAAACCTGTAAAGAAGACGATTAAGGTGAGAGATGGGGTCCAGATAAGTGAACTTGCAAAAAGGATGGGCATAAAAGCCCAGGATATTATCAAGCGGTTATTACCACTTGGTATTATCGCCCATATAAATCAAAGCATAGATTTTGATACTGCTTATCTTGTCGGGACAGAATTAGGCTATGAGGTAGCAAAAATCATTTCCATAGAAGAAGAGTTTCTCGCCACGGAGAAAGAACAAAAAGAGAGTGGCAAGAATCTGAAACCCAGACCACCTGTAGTTACTATAATGGGGCATGTAGACCACGGTAAGACGCTCCTCCTCGATACAATAAGACACACAAATGTAGCAGAACGTGAAGCTGGTGGAATTACCCAGCACATAGGGGCATATGTAGTCAATGTGGATGGCAAGAAGATCATCTTTTTAGACACTCCTGGGCACGAAGCCTTTACTGCCATGAGGGCAAGAGGGACCCGTGTCACCGACATCGTTGTGCTTGTCGTAGCAGCAGACGATGGTGTCATGCCACAGACAATAGAAGCGATAAACCACGCAAAGGCAGCAAATGTTCCGATGATCATCGCAATCAACAAAATCGATAAGCAGAACGCAAATCCAGAAAAAGTAATTAAGGAGCTATCAGAGTTAGGTCTCGTACCCGAGGAATGGGGCGGTACCACACTATATGCAAAGATTTCTGCTAAAAAGAAAATAGGTATTAAAGAACTTCTCGAACTGATAGTATTGCAATCCGAAATGCTGGAATTAAAAGCAAACCATGATAAACGTGCGAAGGGTATTATTATAGAATCAGAGCTTGACAAGGGTCAAGGACCAGTTGGGACAGTTATCATTCAGGAAGGAACATTAAAAATACAGGACCCCTTTATAGCCGGGACTATGTTTGGAAGGGTCAGGGCGATGGTTGACGATAAAGGGAAAAGGATACAGCACGCACCACCTTCCACACCTGTGCTTGTGGTAGGTTTTCAGGACGTTCCCCATGGAGGGGATCGGTTTATTGTTACCACAGAAGAAAGATACGCAAAAGAACTATCAAAGTTCAGACAGGAAAAATTGAGGGAGAAAGAAACAGCAAAAAGCTCAAGGGCAACACTTGAGGAACTCTACGCAAAAATGGGCAAGTCTGAGAAAACAATACTCAATGTGGTAATTAAAGGGGATGTGAGAGGGACAATAGATGCAATAGTAGAGGCATTTAAAAAACTGTCCAACGACAAGGTTGAAATTCAGGTTATCCATAGCGGTGCTGGAGCAATCACGGAAACGGATGTAACCCTTGCCATGGCTTCAGGCGCTATCATTATAGGTTTCAACACAAAACCGATTGGGAAAGCACAGGCACTTGCAGACCATGAAAAAATAGAGATTAGAACATACTCCATTATATACGATATGATTGATGATATAAAGAAAGCTATGGAAGGCCTGTTGGAGCCTAAAATCGTTGAAAGAAGCATTGGTAAGGCAGAGGTAAGAAAGGTATTTACAGTTTCAAAGTTAGGAACCATTGCTGGCTGTTATATGCTCGAGGGCAAGGCAACACGGAACGCCTTCGTGAAAGTGCACAGAAATGGTGATACTCTATTTACAGGTAAACTTGCATCCCTGAAAAGATTTAAGGATGATACAAAAGAAGTTCAGGCAGGATACGAATGTGGACTATCGGTAGACGGTTTTAATGACATCAAAGAAGGGGATATCCTTGAACTTTTTATAGAGGAGAAAGAAAGGCAAACCCTTGATGGTTAAGAAAACATGATTGTCGGTGTTTCCAGCATAGAGATATTTTTCCCTGAAAATCACTCTCTGAAAGATAAAAGACAGGCAATAAAAAGGATAGTGGAAAAAACAAGGGCAAAATTTAACATATCTGTTATGGAAGTAGAGCAAACAAATCTCTGGCAAAGGGCGAGCATTGGGTTTTCCATTATCGGAGTGAAAAAAGACCACGTGAGCTCTGCCATTGAGAATGTGTATAAATATATTGAGTCACTTTACATTGGCACAATTATTGATACAAGGACAGAAATTATTGTGATGTGAAATGAGATACAGGCGCTTAAGGGTTCAGGATCTGTTACAGGAGGAGATTTCATCAATAATCCAGAGGGACATTAAGGACCCGGGATTGGGATTCATCACGATACTGGAAGTGAAGATGACTGAAGATTTAAAAACTGCAAAGGTTGTATGTTCTGTGTATGGAGAGCATGAAGAAAAAGAAAAAACCATGAAAGCACTCAACAGATCGAAAGGGTATATAAAATTTCTCCTTGGCCAAAGAATAAAGTTAAGGTTAATGCCTGAGATTAATTTCATTCTCGACAACTCATATGAAAAGATCGCAAGGATAGAAGAGATCCTTAAAAAGGAAATTCATGTTCCGCAAGATTAAACACATAATAGATAAAGGGAAAAGATTCTTAATAACTACCCATATAGACCCTGATGGGGATGCAATCGGTTCAGCCTTTTCAATGTATTGGGCATTGGAATCCCTCAACAAAACACCCGTTATCATTCTGAAAGATCCGGTACCATACAGGTATGAATTTCTTCCACAACCAGCCCGGATTATCTATGAACTCATTGACGATCGTTATGACGCCATCTTTGTGTTAGATTGTGGAAATTTCTTCAGAATTGGGGATGGATACGAGAAGTTACAAAAGATGGGGCCCATCATCAATATTGACCACCATAGCACGAATGAAACGTTTGGTCTTATCAATATAATAGATGAAAGTGCCTCCTCAACAGCCGAAATCCTCTACAGGTTATTTAAAACTCTTAAACTTAAGATAACATATGATATAGCGATAAACATATATACCGCTATATTCACGGACACCGGTTCCTTTAGATATAACAGTACTAACTCTAATGCATTTCTTATATGCGAAAAAATGACTACATTTGGTGTAAAGCCGTCCTACGTGTCGCAAATGGTACACGAAAACCATCCAAAAGAAAGATTTTTATTACTCGGTCTGGTGTTTGCAACGTTAATAATGTACGATCAGGGTAGAATTGCCATCGTACATGTAACAGAGAAAATGTTCAAAAAAACACACACCACAAGAGAACATACAGACGGATTTGTAGAATATATAAGAGAAATAAAGGGAGTTGAAGTAGCAATCCTTGCAAGGGAGATCAATAGAAAAAAATATAAGATCAGTATGAGGTCAAAAGGAACAGTAGATGTAGCGAGTATCTGTAACCTCTTTGGCGGTGGTGGTCATAAAAATGCTGCAGGTTGTCAGATTGATGGTGATATGGAAGAAGTAATCAATAAACTCAGGAAGGCATTTCACATTAAATGAAACAGGCAAATAGAAATCCTAAATCCAAAAATCCTGATTTCTCAACAAGCACTCATGTTCAAAATGAAAAACTTGTTCAGGATTTCGTGCTTAAAAGGGGTATTTGTAAGTGAATGGCTTCCTAATAATAGACAAACGTTCCGGCATTTCTTCATATGATGTGATAAGAAGGCTAAAAAAGTTACATCCATTTAAAAAAATAGGATATATAGGCACACTTGACAGGAATGCCACAGGGATACTTCCTGTTGCAATAAACGAGGGTGTGAAACTGATACCCTTCCTTGAAGATGGAATAAAGGCTTACAAGGCAAGAATCCTGTTAGGTATCACAACCGATACATTGGATATAGAAGGAAAAATACTGACAAACATAGAGCCAGAACAATTTGAGAGAACAATATTAGAAGAGAGGTTACATCAATTTAAAGGAAAAATCACACAACAGATACCTGTGTATTCTTCAAAGAAGATCAGAAGAAAACCTTTATACAAGTTGGCAAGGAAAGGCATAGCTGTAGAACCCCAACAAAAGGAAGTGGAAATCTTTGATATAACACTCCTTGATTACCAACATCCGTATATAGATATTGAGGTGACCTGTTCCAAAGGAACATACATCAGGGCTCTCGCACACGAATTTGGAACTATGCTTGGCTGCGGAGCAACGCTTTTTTCTTTAAAAAGAACCCAACATGGTGATTTTACAGAGGAAATGGGAGTAGATATAGAACTTTTCAAAATTGAGCAAGACGTGTTAGACTATATAGTTTCATTGGAAAAGGTTTCAAAATCTTTGAGAGAGGTCTTTGTGGAGACAACGTTGGAAAGGTTTTTGAAGCACGGGATGCCAATACCACTGTTAAGCAATTCAAAAGAGTGGAGAAATGGTGAGGTAACAAAACTTTTAAATGATAAAGGGACTCTCATCGGGATAGGCATGGTCGATACATTTTCAAAAATTATAAAGATAAAAAGGTTAATCAACAATTAAGGAGGAATACATGGCATTAAACCCTACACAGAAAAAAACAGTCATAGAAACATTTAAAATCCACGAAAAAGATACTGGTTCCCCTGAAGTTCAGATTGCACTTATCACAGAAAGGATAAAATCCCTCGCTGAACACTTTAAAAAATATGCAAAAGACCATAATTCCCGGAGGGGATTGCTTGTACTTGTTGGGAGCCGGAGAAGGTTGCTCAGCTATTTAAAAGAAAAAAATGTGGATAGGTACAAAAAGGTCATAGAGAGGCTTGGACTAAGAAAATAAAAATTAAACACAGGAAGGTAGATTATGGAAGAAAATATTACAATTGATTACGCTGGAAGACCATTGGTAATAAGTACAGGTGACCTCGCAAAACAGGCAGATGGTAGTGTAGTAGTGAGATATGGTGACACAGTGGTGCTTGTGACCGTAGTAGGGGATAAAAAAGCATCTGTGAAAGACTTTTTACCTCTCACAGTCAACTATCAGGA
>CAIJOT010000280.1 GCA_903822335.1 uncultured delta proteobacterium | reverse complement strand
CAGGGCAACGTCAATGATCGAGAGGACAGGGATGAGCAGGATAAAGAAGCGCTTTGCCTTTTCGTGCCTGATAAAAGGCAGGAGCAGGCTCCCTATAAAATAAAAGACAGCAGGATGCAGCCACCTATCCATAGAAATCCTCGTCCTTTGAGAGGAATGCATGGGCTATGCCCTTTGCAACCTTTATGAGCACAAAGCAGCCGATGATGCCGAATATCGTCCAGAACGCCGGTATATTGTCCACAAAATAATGGCCGTGTTTCCCAAGATGGATAAGGATGTCGAATACCACAAGGACAATGAGGTAGACAATTAACACATTTTTCAGTCTTTTTATGTTGTTCCTGAGTGCCTCAATATATTTTACGAAGATCATAGGTAAACCTTCCTCATATGTTTTTTAACAGACTCTTTGGACTGGCTTCTAAGACAAATGAAGTGGACCGTGTTTCTGATTAAATCCGCAATCCGCAATCCGCAATCCGCAATTTGTTTTTTCATGGAAACATCCTCCCCACAAGCCCTACAAAGAACCCGGGGAATAATCCCAGTGCAACAGATATGCTTGCAGCAATAACTATAGGCACAACCATTGTAGCAGGCGCCTCTTTGATGTCGCTTCTGCTCCATCCGGACTTCCTTCCCTGAAAAAATGCCTTGATGGTAATGGGCGCAAAGTATGCGGCGTTCAGGATCGTGCTCACCATGAGGACGATCACTATGGGGAGGTTCTGGATCTCCATCGCACCGTTAAGGAGATACCACTTTGATACAAATCCCGCCACAGGGGGAACCCCTATCATGCTCAACGACGCTACGGCAAAGGCGCCCATGGTAAATGGCATGGCATACCCTATGCCTTCCATATCACTTATCTTTTTCTTATGGGTTGCCACATATATCGCACCGGCACAGAGAAAGAGCGTAATTTTGCTGAAACCGTGATTGGCAATATGGATAACACCACCCAGGATGCCTGAAGTATCGAGGAGGGCAACACCAAGTACGATGTATGAGAGTTGACTTACCGTAGAATATGCAAGCCGTGCCTTGAGATCATCCTTTGTGAGGGCAATTACAGAGGCGGCAAGAATGGTAAATGAGACAAAATAAGCGGTATATAAACCAAGATGTGAGCTTTGGAGTAATTCCACACCAAAAACAGAAAGCATTACCCTTGATATACAGAACACCCCTGCCTTTACAACGGCAACAGCATGGAGCAGGGCACTCACAGGGGTAGGAGCAACCATTGCAGAGGGCAGCCAGTTATGGAGCGGCATAATTGCAGCCTTGGCAAAACCGAAGATAAAGAGCCCATACGCAACGGCAACCCAGAGGCAATCAGTTTCTTTTCTAAAAATGCCTGAAACGATATTATCGGCAAAGTCGAGTGTCCCTGCAAGAACATAGGTAAGGATCATGGCAGGTAAAAGTAAACCTTTTGACGTGCCCATGAGGTAAACAATATATTTTTTCGCCCCTGCATACCCCTCTTCGTCCTGATGGTGGGCAACCAGAGGGTAGGTGAATATTGTAATGATTTCGTAGAACATATAGAGTGAAAAAAGACTGCCAGAGAAGGAAACACCTTGGGCACCCAGTATGGCAATAGCAAAACAGGTATAATACCTTGTTTGCGCATGTTCATTCAGAGACCGCATATAGCCGATATTGTAAAAAGTTGCAAATATCCATAAAAAGGAGGATATGATACCAAAAACAAGTGAGAGGCCATCCACCCTGAAGTTCAGAGAAATACCCGGTGCAATTGTAGACAAGGTATAGAGAATCTTATTGCCCTTCCATATCTCAGGAACCATGCTCGCTACGGCCAAAAATGTCAGTACTGAACCTGCAACGGACCAGAATTCCCTTATATTCTCCCTTTTTCTCGACAGGAGGATGAGGATAGAGGTAACAAGGACAATCACAATCGGCAGTAAGGGTTTTGCGCTTTCAATAATCATCTGGTCAGCCCTTCATCTCCTTTATCGCTCCGCCTTCAATATGTTTAAATTTCCGAAAAATCAATATTATGATACCAAGGGCAATAGCTGCTTCAGCCGCTGCAATTCCCATAATGAATAGGGTAAATACCATCCCATAGGCATTATCCGGTGCGGTAAACCTGTTAAAAGCGACAAAGTTTAAGCCTGCCCCATTCATAATAAGTTCCATAGATATAAGCATGCCTATCAAGGTTTTTCTGTATAATATCCCTAATATACCGCAACAAAGGAGGAACAGAGATATATAAAGGTATATGTAGAGGTTGCCTGATAGGAAATCCCCTGTCATTTTTCCCCCTTCGAAAAAAGGGCAAGCATGACTGCACCAATGATACTTACCACAATGAGGAGAGAGATCAGTTCAAAGGGTAAGGCAAGCTTGTCAAAAAGCATTCTGCCAATATCTGTTGTTGTGATTCTGAACGCTTTCGCCTTTCCCCCTGCCCAGGGTGTCCGCATGATGACTTTAAACAACATCAAAAAGGAAAATAGTGAAACCATGAGGGCCAGCACAAATTTTGTGATTGTAGTCCATTCTTTTGGTTTTTGGTAGAGGGGACCGACAAGCATAATAGCAAAAGCAATAAGGATTGTTATAGCACCAACGTATATGAGAATCTGCATCATTGCCAAAAACGGGGCATTGAGATAGACATATAAACCTGCAATGCCAAACATTGTTGTCACAAGCCCGAGCATTGCATAGATGATTGAGCCCGATAAAACTGTGGTCAGGGCGCCGATCATTGTCACGAGCATAAGGATAATAAATACAAATTCACCAAAATTCATCTGTTCGTCTTCCTCTTCTCAAACTCCTTTACAAGGTCAAAATAGAAATCCTCCCTTTTGAACCCGGCAAGGTTATAGTCTGCCGAGAAGGCAAGGGCATCAACAGGGCATGTCTCTACACAGATGCCACACTGACTACAGGTGGTAAAATTCAGTATATATTCCGTTGCGGTCTTTTTCTTCTCGCCTTCCATCTTTTCGCCTGAAACCCTCTTTATTGACTTCGATGGACAATTTCTTTCGCACATACCACAGACAATGCACTTTGTCCTTTCCGGTTTCTCGTCATCAGCTACAAGCTTTGTATGGCCCCTGAAGCGTGGGGTGATATTTATTGTCTGTCTCGGGTACTGGACGGTGACAACGGGGCTAAAAAAAGCCTTGATGGTCACGCCCATGCCGACGATAAGTGATGCGGCACCATTGATGATGTCCATTACAGAGGTCATGAAACACCTCTTTCGGATTGTCCCGCCTTCGGCAGGATTAAACCGTACGGATTTCGGATTTCGGATTTCGGATTAATAAATTCGTAATAGTACATGCGCATCATAGCTTAAGTATTCCTGCTGTAATAATTAGATTTACAAGAGAAGTGGGTATGAGCACCTTCCATGAAAAATTTAAAAGCTGGTCGAATCTCACCCTGGGGAATGTCCACCTCATCCAGAGTATGACGAAGACAAGAAAATATGTCTTTATAAAAAACCAGACAATACCGGGTAAAATCGGGCCCTGATAGCCGCCAAGAAAAAACGTAGCTGCTATGGCACTCACAATAAAAATATTCGTATACTCTGCAAGGAAAAAGAGGGCAAACCTCATACCGGTGTATTCTGTATGAAATCCTGCAACAAGTTCGCTCTCTGCCTCCGGTAAATCAAAGGGCGTTCTGTTTGTCTCTGCGACGCTGGCAATGAAAAATATGAGGAAGGCAAAGGGCTGGTATACAACAAACCAAAGGCCGTTCTGGGCCTCCACAATATCCTTTAAAGAGAGTGAGTGAGCGATAATGATGACCGGGAGGAGCGAGAGAAGCAATGGAATCTCATAAGCGATGTTCTGTGCAACACTCCGTATGGCGCCTATAAGGGAATACTTATTGTTTGATCCCCATCCGGCGATCAGTATGGAAAGCACCGAAAGGGATGAAAAGGCAAGGATGACAAGAATTCCAACATTCATATCCTTCACCTGAAGATATGAATCAAAGGGGATCACCACGAAAGATACGAGAACAGGGATAAATATTAAGGTTGGGGCAAGATAGAACAGAGAGCGCTCTACGTTTGCCGGTGTAATAAGTTCCTTTCCAAGAAGTTTGAGACTGTCTGCAATGGGCTGAATAAGGCCGAATGGCCCCACTTCTTTGGCGGCTATTCTTCGCTGCATATGTCCTGCAACCTTCCGCTCGGCCCATGTAAGTATAAGGGCATTAATTACCACAAGAACCAAGACCCCAATAAGCCCAATGATTGCCCTTACCGTCTCTTTCCCGATGATACTCATTATATTGTTTAATTCATTCATATCAAGCCTAATGTATTTCCGATTTCCGATTTCCGATTTCCGATTTTAAAATCGTAGATACCATATCTGTCGTTTTGTTCTTAAATTGAAAATCGGCAATTGCAAATCGGCAATATTTTCTCACCTGTCTATCTCCGGTATAACAAGATCAAAGCTTCCCATAGTTGCAATGGCATCTGCAAGAAGCGTTCTTTGTGCAAGGGCGGGGAATGTCATCAGGTTCGAAAATGAAGGCACCCTCCATCTCATCCTGTATGGCTTGTCGCTCTCATCGCTCACAATATAGACGCCGGTCTCGCCCCGCGTTGATTCTACGGCATGGTAAACATCGCCTTTGGGCGGTTTCAGCTTCTTCGGCACCTTCTCGGCATTAAATGGTCCGGAGGGAAGCTTCTCGATAGCCTTTTCAACGATGTTAAGGCTTATCTCCATCTCTTTCATCCGCACCATGTATCGATCCATATTGTCGCCGGTTTTGCCGGTTGGAATCTCAAAGTCAATCTTATCATATGCCGCATAGGGTTCGACCTTCCTTATGTCGAAGGGCATGCCGGTACTCCTGATGATCGGCCCGGAACATCCGTATTTTGGCACCTCGCTTTGTTCGAGAATACCTATGCCCCTGACCCTGTTTATAAATATCACGTTCTTGGTGATAAGTTTCTCATACATCCCTAATCGTTCATGCATACGTTTAATAAACTTCTTTGTCATATCTATAAAATTGTCGTCAATATCATTATAGAGTCCGCCGAAACGGAAATAGCAGTATGTAAGTCTCGATCCGGTTGCACTCTCCAGTATATCGAGTATGTTTTCCCTGTCGTCAAAGGCATACAAAAAGGGTGTTAATCCACCGAGGTCGCCAAGAAATGCGCCTATCCAGAGGAGGTGGCTTGAAATCCTGTTCAACTCACAGGTGATGGTTCTTATGTACTGAGCCCGCTCCGGAACTTCGATACCGCAGAGCTTTTCCACAGCCGCCACGTGTGCAAGGTTAAAAAGCAGCGCTCCCGGATAATCCATCCTTGCCGGATTGGGAAGAAACTGCTGATAGCTCCTGTTCTCCGCCATCTTTTCATGCATCCTGTGGAGATAACCCAGTACAGGCTCTGCGCTGAGAATGTATTCGCCGTCCATTTTGAGGACAACCCGCAAAACCCCGTGCGTGCTCGGGTGTTGTGGACCCAGATTTATAAAAAACGCATCTTCCTCTTCTTCGGGCTTGAAAGAATCGAGCAATTTCTTGTCATCGTCGGTTACGGGCACCCGGTTTTTACGGAGGGGATAGCAGTCGATCCCGTTATGGAGGAAGAGATATGTCAGTTTCTGATGACCTTCAAAATAGACGCCAAAAAACTCATGTATCTCCCGTTCATACCAGTGGGCCATTGTATAGATATGAGAAATTGTGGGCGCCACAGGCTTGTCGGGTTCAACCTTCAGGGTCACCTTGGCCCTGCACAATTCCTTGAAATTATTAAATAAATAGACGAGTTCGAGGTATTCCACATAATCGACACAGCATAAGTCTGCAAGGTAGAACCCCTTGTCGGCGAAGAACTCGACAACGCTGACGAGGCTCCCTTTCTGTGCTTCTATGGCGAGATGATAACCTCTTTCAGCATATGAAATTTCAGATGCATCGACATCTTGTAAGGTGTTTTTAATGTCTTCGAGGGTCTTCTTTACCATTTTTGTTCCACTGTGGGAAAGCGTCGCGTTCCCGTGATTTTTTCTTCAAGTTTCATAAGCCCCTCAAGGAGTCCCTCAGGCCTTGGCGGACATCCGGGGATATATACATCAACGGGTACCAGGAGATCGACCCCTTCCACTACATTGTATTGTCCTTCAAAGGCAAAAGGGCCTCCCGATATGGCACAATTACCCATAGCAATGACCCATTTCGGTGAAGGCATCTGTTCATAAAGGGTCACCAGTGTGGGCGCCATCTTTTTGGTCACTGTTCCTGATACGATCATCAGATCGGACTGTCTCGGTGACGCCCTGAAAATCCCCGCACCAAAGCGGTCGATATCAAAACGCGCCATGGCTGTTGACATCATCTCAATGGCACAGCAGGCAAGCCCGAAGGTCATAGGCCATAGGGAATTGGCTCTCGCCAGATTGAGTATCTTTTCAACTACGGCAAATTTTATTATGGGATCTTTCGTTTCCAGGTAAAAACCCCCTTTCCCCATGCATATATGATAGCAAGTACAAGTATTAAAACAAATACGAGAAGCGAATAGAACTCATATATCCTGCCTCCCTTTGTATAGCTTAAGGCAACGGGAAACAGATACAGTATATCCACATCAAAGGCAATAAATATAAGCGCATAGACATAGTATGAAACGCTATACCTGATCCACGCCCCCCCGAATGGTTCAATACCGCATTCATAAGTGGCATTAGTTTTGCTTCCCCTTGAACGGGGCGACAACAGATAGGCCATAACGATTGGCACCAGCGTAAATACAACCGCTACAACCAAAAAAATCAGGACATAATAAAAATCTTCAAGTGTGTTCATCGTAATGAGTAATACATATTCTACATTTGACTAATACTTGTCAATATAAAAAAGCATAGATTGTTCTATTTTTCACGATTAACGCTGATATATGTGTAATTCTTGAGTTTTTTGAGAAATATCTCCTGTTTATCATAGGGGACATTGATGCTATAGACCCCTTTCGGCAGTCTGTATTTTCTAATGTGGAGGTTGTAGTCTCTGAATATCTTATAAGGCACATCCATACATTTGGCGAGTATTGAAGTGTGGATTTCCCTGTCCGTTTCCAGCAATACTTCGTGGATAAGAATGGGCTTGTATAAATCCTTTTCACTCAGGTTCAGCCCATATCTTTCTTTGTTTAATACAATCTCTTTAAGAGATAAGATTCTGAATATGTATCTTTCCGTCTCTTCCGGAAGGTAAAGCTCAAAGAAATCCCTTGTCCCCTGGTTTTCCATGGCTTCCCTCAGTCTTCCTGCGCCTGCATTGTAAGCTGCCATGGCGATAAACCAGTCTCCAAACTGTTCATGCAGTTTTTTCAGATGCATCAGCGCAGATTTTGTTGCTTTTTTTATGTTGTATCGCTCATCTACATGTTCATTGATGTATAACCCCTCCTTTTTGCCCGTTTCTTTCATGAATTGCCACATGCCTGCCGCATTCGCCTTCGACACAGCTCTCGGGAGGAGGTAGCTCTCTGTAACTGCGACATAGATAAGGTCAGAAGGCAGGGACATCTTCTGGATCTCTTCATTGATCATGTTCAGGTATTTAAGGTACCGCTTCACGATAAGCGTAAGCTGTCCTTTATTTTCAAGTAGTTGGAAGAATTCCCGCTCGAACCTTTCCCTTATATCATCCCTGAACAGGGGTATTTTCTTGTCACAGAACACAAGTGCATCGGGTAAACCGTCTAAATTATAAATCTCAACTTCTCTTTTAAGTCTTGTCACTTCCGCTTCCAGATCCGAAACCCTTTTTTCCAGGGGCAAACTCTTTTTTTGAGTCACCTGAGCTTCTGCCGGCAAAGCAAATATCAGTAGTAGTAGTAATAGTATAATAAAATATATAAAGGGTTCGAGGGTTCGAGGGTTCGAGGGTTCGTGATGCCTGAATTTGCGAAGTTGCGAAGATGGGATGTTGCGTCTGTCTGTATTTCTTCCTTCAACTTTGAACTTTGAACTTTGAACTTTGAACTTCAGTTCTCTCATACCCCTTCCTTCGCCATTCGGCTTAGTATGGTTGCCCTGTTGTTCATGCGCTCCATCAGGTTTTTCATATCCATCTGGAGTGAGCTAAGATTCTCATATTTCTTTTTATAAATAATCTCAAGCTCTTTCCTCCAGTGTTCGAGTATCTCGACCTCCCTTTTGTCCATCTCAATCTCAAATTTTTTTTTGAGTTCCCTCACCAGTTTTTCATTGATCTCCATACGCCTTCTCCCTTTCTCTCACAATACGCCTGTAAATGAATATGAGTATAGTTACCAGGATAAGTATTGAGGGGATGATAAATTCTTCATATTTCTTAATGTCACTTACAAAGACATACACCACATTACCAAAAATATAGCCAATTAACGTGATCATAATACTCCAGAGGGTTGAG
This sequence comes from uncultured delta proteobacterium, assembly GCA_903822335.1. GTDB lineage: Bacteria > Desulfobacterota > Syntrophorhabdia > Syntrophorhabdales > Syntrophorhabdaceae > CAIJOT01. The sequence continues at coordinate 5,303 of CAIJOT010000280.1, read as the reverse complement.
TTCAACACACTAAATAGTATAAACTTGCCTATCTTCAGGTTTGTGCATCCTAAAAGCATCAGGATTACCGCCCTGATACCTACAAGAAACCTTATAATAAATATTATAAAATTGCCATACTTCTTGATGATTCCATTTGCCAGCGGGATTTTGCTGCTGAGAAACTCATATTTTGCTATGCGGTGTCTACCAAAAACCCTTCCCAGCGAAAAAAACGTAAAATCGCCCGCGAAAGTCCCTAAGAAAGCCCATAGAAATACTCTGTAAATCTCCATATAGCCGAGTTTGGAAAAAATACCCCCGAGGAGAACGGTCGTCTCCCCCTCAAGAAAGGTTCCGATAAAAATTCCGATATACCCGTACTTTGTTAAGAATGCTTCCATGTCATAGAGGTTAATTGTGTATAGGTTATATTATTTTGTATCCAAAAATCTACCTTTCATATAAATTCTCATTTCTAAGCACGAAATTCTAAACAAATTCTCAATTCAAATGTTCTAAACAAGCTTTTTTTAATTTTGAACATTAGGATTTGTTTAGGATTTTGATATTGGAATTTAGGATTTCCCAATTATTGGATTACCCAGCAATAATATTCTCTTTTTCATCCTTTTTCTCCACGATTTTCATGAGAAGGATACCGATTTCATAAAGAATGTACATAGGCACTGCAAGGAGCATCATGTTATACACATCAGGGGTGGGTGTGATGATTGCAGAGGCTATAGCAATAAAGAGAATTGCAAATCTCCTTGTTTTTGTGAGGGTTTTTGCCTTTACAATGCCCATTCTGCTAAGTAGTAGAAGGACCACAGGAATCTCAAAGGTGATGCCAAAGGCAAATACCATGGATGAACAGAATATCACGAACCTTTCAACCGATATCATTGCCATAATATTGTTACCGCTGCCAAAATCAATAAGGAACTTTATGCCTGAAGGCAGAACAACCATATAACAGAAGATGCTGCCAACATAGAAAAGAACTATGGAAGAAAATATGAACAGGTATCCATGGCTTGTTTTTAAACCAGTGGCACTTCTGAACTCATGCCAGATCAAATAGATTATGACGGGGAGAGCGAAAAAAACCCCTGCATATATGGATAGCTCAACGGATGAGAAAAGGACTTCCGGCAGGCTTAAGTAGTAGACCTTAATGCCTACCCTTTGTAACAGCAAACGTAAAAGGCCCTTAGAAAAAATAAAGCTCACTACGCTTGATACTGCAACAACAACTAAGGCTTTATAGGCAAACCTTTTCAGTCCTTCTAAGAAATCGGTAATCCTTTTTCTTTCCATGTCAGCTCAATCTGTGAGGTGCCAAGGGAAACTATATGCTTCAAGGCATCATCAACGGGTATCTCTAAAAACATTAACTCTTCTTCGCACACCATAATGAGATAACCCGATGTGGGGTTTGGTGTGGTAGGTATGAAAACGGAACACAGGGTCTTCCCGTCTCCCATGTGTGTCCTTCTTGTGACAAAGCCTATTGCATATCTCCCTTGAAAGGGAAATTCAGCGAGGACCACCTCTTTGAAAGACCCTATCTTTTCAGCGGAGAAGGCATTTGTCATATCTTTTACAGAACCATAGATGCCTTTCACAAAAGGTATTTTCTTTAAAAGATTTTCGCCATAGAGAAGGAGTCTTTTCCCCATATAATTGGACGCCACGATACCCGTGATATAGGTAATGATGATAAACAGGAAAAACCCTGTTCCAGGGATGTATATTTCTCTCCCTGTGATCTGGAAGGTGACATTCCTCACCACAGGAGAAATCATTGTCTCTACTGAAGAAACGACAAGATAGATGACGTAAATAGTAACAATGAGCGGTATAAGGACAAAAAGGCCTGCGATAAACTTCTTTTTCATATGCGCAGTAACATTCATAATGGTTTAAATAGTATAATTGAACAGGAGTAAAGTCAAATTAGAAATGACTTTTTATTTGTCCTGTCTTTGAAAATGAAGTATATAAACATGAACATCTTTGAAGTCTTTCTGTGAAGGAAATACATGTATGTACAATGAGCTTGATATTGGTGCGATAACAGGCCTTTCTGAAAAGGAAGCAACTGAAAGATTAAACAAAGAAGGTTACAATGAGCTCCCCTCAACAAAACGCCGCAGTGTTTTCAAGACTGTCTTTGAAGTCATGCGGGAACCCATGTTCCTCCTCCTTGTGGCCTGCGGGGTAATTTACCTTATATTGGGTGATGTGCGCGAAGCACTTATGCTACTCGGTTTTGTGTTTGTTGTGTTAGGCATCACATTCTACCAGGAACGAAAAACCGAACGGGCCCTCGAGGCACTCCGGGATCTCTCAAGTCCTCGTGCTCAGGTGATTCGAGAGGGCCAGCAGAAACGTATTGCCGGCCGGGAAGTGGTACGTGGTGATATTCTCATCCTCCGAGAAGGGGACCGTGTACCAGCAGATGCCTTGCTTCTTTCCTGTATAAACCTGTCAGTTGATGAGTCTTTGTTAACCGGTGAATCAGCATCTGTTCGGAAGGCTTCCTGTGATGGTACCATGAAAATGGAACGCCCTGGCGGTGATGATATGCCTTTCGTCTATTCAGGAACACTGGTGGTGCGGGGCCAGGGAATTGCTCAGGTCCAGGCAACCGGTATTCACACTGAAATCGGCAGGATCGGCAAAACATTGCAAACACTGGAGACTGAGAAAACCCCGCTACAAATAGAGACAGGAAGGCTGGTTCGTAACCTTGCCTTTGTCGGGTTGTTCCTCTGTACGTGTGTGGTAATATTGTACGGACTCACGAGAGGTAACTGGCTTAATGGTTTTTTAGCAGGCATTACCCTTGCCATGGCGACATTGCCTGAAGAATTCCCGATGGTGCTTACGATCTTCCTTGCCCTGGGTGCATGGCGTATCTCACAACAAAAGGTTCTTACCCGTTGTGTCCCAGCCGTTGAGACCCTAGGCTCAGCCACAGTTTTATGCTCCGATAAAACGGGTACGATTACCTTAAACCGTATGGCGGTAGTCAGGATTCTTGCTGATGGAAAATCCTACAACGTAAGCTCCCAAAAACCAGAACCACTCCCGGAAACCTTCCATGAACTTGTCGAGTTTGGTATTCTGGCAAGTCAGAAAGACCCTTTTGACCCTATGGAGCAAGCATTAAAGAAGTTAGGCGAGCAAACGCTTTCCAATACTGAACACCTCCATTACAATTGGACGCTTGTACGGGAATACCCATTATCTCAAGAACTGCTCGCACTCTCGCATGTCTGGAAGTCGCCTGATGGGAAAGATTACGTGATCGCAGCAAAAGGTGCACCCGAAGCCATTATCGATCTATGCCATGTTGATGAAATAAAAAAACAAGAATTATTCCAACATATCACTGATATGGCCAATAATGGCTTACGGGTTATTGGTGTGGCAAAGGCATCGTTTACACAGATGACATTGCCCCCTGAACAGCATGATTTTACATTCGAATTCCTTGGACTTATTGGATTGGTTGATCCTGTGCGACCAACCGTTCCACATGCTATTCAGGAATGCTATAAGGCAGGGATAAAAGTAGTGATGATTACCGGGGACTATCCAGGGACTGCCCAGTACATTGCCCGACAAATTGGCTTAAAAGATACAGAAAAAGTTATTACCGGACCTGAATTGGACAGGATGGATAATAATGAATTCCAAAAACAGATCAAGACAACTACTATCTTTTCCCGCGTCGTTCCTGAACAAAAGCTACGGCTTGTGAATGCACTGAAGGCTAACGGCGAAATTGTAGCCATGACAGGCGATGGTGTAAACGATGCTCCCGCCCTGAAATCAGCACACATTGGCATTGCAATGGGGGGAAGGGGAACCGATGTTGCACGGGAAGCCTCATCCCTGGTACTACTTGATGATGATTTTTCTACTATCGTGCAAGCAATCAGAATGGGACGCAGGATATTCGACAACCTGAAAAAAGCAATGGCGTATATTTTTGCTGTTCACGTACCCATTGCCGGTATGTCCCTGCTGCCGGTGCTCTTTGGCTGGCCTCTCGTTCTCTTGCCTGTCCATATTGTCTTTCTTGAACTGATTATTGATCCTGCCTGTTCAGTGGTCTTTGAATCAGAACCTGAGGAAAAAGATGTAATGAATAAACCACCCCGAGACCCTAAAGGATCCTTGTTTAATACACAAGTAATAGTCTTGAGCCTCCTTCAAGGTTTAAGTGTACTATTAATCATAATTGCCGTCTTTTGCATTGCCATATATCGCGGCCAGGGAGAATTAGATGCCAGGGCATTAACCTTCAGCACGTTAATCATCGCTAACCTTGCGTTAATACTAACGAACCGCTCATGGTCACAAACTATTATCTCCACACTGCGAACACCCAATAGAGCGTTGTGGTGGGTGTTAGGAGGTGCGCTTGTTTTTCTCGGTTTGGTACTCTATGTGCCCTTTTTGCGTAATCTCTTCCGTTTTTCTACGCTTCATCCTGTCGATATCGCAATCTGTTTCGCTGCAGGCATATTCAGCATCCTGTGGTTTGAAGCGCTAAAGGTATTCAGTAAAAGACTGAGGAAGGTTCTTTAAAAAAACCAAGGGTTGTATTTACTATTTACTGTTCACTTCTTTGAATCGAAGAGGGCCTTTGAAAAGTCCCTTGCATTAAAAGGAACAAGGTCATCAATTTTTTCACCGACCCCTATAAATCTTATGGGTATCTTTAATTCATGGGCAATGGGTAAGATAAACCCTCCTTTTGCAGTGCCATCGAGCTTTGTTATCACAATACCGGTTATGCTGAGTGCCTCGTTGAATGTTTTTGCCTGGGCAATTACATTCTGACCGTTTGTGGCATCTACAATAAGGAGTGTCTCGTGGGGGGCTCCAGCTATCTCTTTACCAATAACCCTCTTTATCTTTTTCATCTCCTCCATAAGGTTTGCTTTTGTATGAAGCCTGCCAGCAGTGTCGAGTATCAACACATCCACACCCCTTGCCTTTGCTGCTTTTGTTGCATCATAAGCCACTGCAGCAGGATCTGAGCCCTCACTATGTTTTACTACGTCCATATTCAATCGTTTTGCCCATACCTCAAGCTGTTCGACAGCTGCTGCCCTGAACGTATCACAGGCACCGAACAACACCTTTTTCCCTGAACAGAGATACAGATTGGCTATCTTGGCTATTGTGGTGGTTTTACCTGAGCCATTTACGCCCAATGCCAATATTACAAAAGGTTTTTTGTGATCTATTTCTATAGGACTCTCTACAGGTAACAGGAGTTTTTCTATTTCTTCCTTCAT
>CAIJOT010000279.1 GCA_903822335.1 uncultured delta proteobacterium | reverse complement strand
TTATGGATGATAAGGACGAGATGGTGGGCATCTTCGGAGTCGACATAAAGTTTGAAGACTGGGTAAAAAGCGTTGAGCAAATGGCGGAAGCAACGCAAATCGCCCTCAGGGAAGAGTATGACGCAAAATCCAAGTCGGATCGCTGGGTTTAGTAACCGTAATGGATTTGTCCAAGACCTTTATCTACATGGACTCTCCATAATGTGTATATGGAATTTCAACCCAGTTTCCAACCTCTGTCCATAACTGCTTTTGCTATTATTTCCAGCCAGAAATACGTTTTCGGAGGTTTCCTTTTTTTCACGGCTTCGGACACCGCAAATGGATAGAGCGCTCGTTCTCGTCAAACGTCGTAAGCCTCGTTGGGGGAATTTTTCAATTCATTTCCCTTGACATAGATATTTCTTTCTTATTTCATCAAGGAGCATAAGAATACTATCGGAGATTTCAGAGAGTACATGCCATGGCAGATGATTTCTCGTGGACTTGTCCGTATTGCAGACAGATAGCCACTATAAAATCTGACAATCTGAGTTATGACCTCCACACATTTGACCACAATAACAAGTTAGGTTGTATCGGAATATCCTCCGTTGTAACTGTCTGCCCAAACAGCAAGTGCCGTGAATTTACGATAACTGCAGCACTATACAATGTCGATTCTAGAGGTGGTAGTTGGCGACCCGTCGGAAACCCAATTTTGAGATGGCAACTCAAACCTCAATCATCAGCCAAACCTTTTCCCGACTACATTCCTGCGCCAATCCTCCAAGATTATCAAGAAGCGTGTCTCATTTGCGACTTGAGCCCAAAGGCTTCGGCGACACTTTCAAGGCGTTGCCTTCAAGGAATAATTCGTGATTTCTGGAGAATCAGTAAAGCAAGACTCATCGATGAAATTGACGAGCTAAAAGGAAAGGTCGATTCGACCACGTGGAAGGCAATAGATGCGGTAAGAAGCATAGGCAATATCGGCGCACACATGGAAAAAGATATCAACTTAATCGTTGATGTCGAGCCAGATGAGGCTGATTTACTTCTACGCCTTATCGAAGTTCTTCTGGAAGAGTGGTACATCCGCCGTTATGAGCGTGAGGAGCATATGCAGAAGGTTATTGCGGCAGCTGAAGCGAAAACCACCGCTAAGGTCGATGAGAAGCCCTAACAAATCCATCAATAATGCTTTCAAATGTAAATCGTTATACTAAGGCTTAGATAGAAAAGAGTTCCTAAACCCTTCAACAATAGATGAGGGTAATATGGACTGATTATTGAAACCCCGTGTCTCAAGACAGAGAGCGGGGTTTTGTGTTTAAGGTGACATATGATTATTAAATTTATGACAAGAATGATTGTTGCAACAATCATTCTTTTTTCGGTTAGTCCTGTAAATGCAGATGAAACCATCAAAGGTCATTACTGCTACACTTATGGAGATAAGGAAAGTCTGAAAGAAGCCAAAGATGTGACAAGAACATTGGCAATAAGAAATGCGATTGAATCATATAGAGTCTACATTGAGTCAACAACAAGTGTAAGAAATTTTACTTTAACGAACGATATAATACAGATTGTTAGTTCCGGATATCTGAAAGACATGAAGGTGGTCGAACATAAAGAAGAAGGAAGGACTATTTGTGATACGGTTGAATTCACCGTATCGCCAAAGGAAATTGAAAAGGTGATTAGACAGACAGTTAAAAGGAGAACGCAGGCGGTTGAAGAAAAAGGAATTGATAATAACGGTTTTTTGAAAATTATAAGCATCAATGAATCTGACTACAAAACAATACAATCTGTAGTACGCAGAGACATTGATGTAAGGGTGCAGGTTTTACGAAAAATTAATTAATCTTGGGTAAACCCCCGGCTCTGCCGGGGGACTCCCAGAGTTTGACAATTCCGGGAATATAAAGGAAACCTCCTATCCGTGAACCGTTCAAAGTTTACGGGGAAGGAGGTTTCAGTTGAACGACGGGCAGAGTTTAAGCCATACGTCATGGGAATGCAAGTACCATGTGGTATGGATACCGAAGTATCGGAGGAAAGCGATTTACGAGCAACTGCGGAGATATTTGGGGTCAACATTCAGGGACCTCGCGATTCAGAAAGAGAGTCAGGTTATCGAGGGTCATCTTCGAGTTGATCATGTGCATATGTTGATCTCCATTCCGCCGAAGTATGCGGTAGCGCAAGTGGTTGGTTTCATCAAAGGCAAGAGCGCGATACATATTGCGAGAAACTTTATGGGTCATCGCAAGAATTTCACCGGTCAGCACTTTTGGGCCAGAGGTTATGATGTTTCCACCGTTGGCAGAGATGAAGCCACCATTCGAGAATACATCAGAAAACAAGAGCAAGAAGACCGGCGTCTCGATCAGCTCAACATGTTTGAGGAGTAACCACCTTCAGGTGGTTCAGTAAATTAAATCCGCTTTGAGCGGTTCATACATTCAAGCCTCCGGCTTTGCCGGAGGTATATGACT
>CAIJOT010000278.1 GCA_903822335.1 uncultured delta proteobacterium | reverse complement strand
TCGGGCTTTTTTGGCTTTAGCGGAACAGAAGGTACAGACAGCCCCGGAACCGGTGCCGGAAAAGCCGGTCAAGAAGCCACAGGCGTGAAAGGGGAAAATAATAAGGGGTCAAGGGGTCAAGGGGGAAGGTGAAGCGATGAAACCCGTGAAGCGCGAAGCGTGGAAAGACGAGATACGAGGAACGAGATACGGCATTATCGTGAATGGTGAACAGGGAATGGTGAATGATATCCGAAATCGATATATTCCACAACCGCTCGATTCCTTCCTTTTATTCACAAATCATAAGCCTCGACGAAGATGCAGGACTTCCTTGCCACCTCTACAGCAGTAGTACCCTGGGCAAGCAATATCTCTGCTTCCCTTAATATGCCGATGATCTGTTCCGGTGTAAATACCTTCTTCTTCATTCCTGCCTCCCGTATAGTCTATTTCAGTCCAGAGCATAACTCAACTTCTGGACCGATTTTGGGGGGGGCAGGTCACACAAGAGGAGGTCTAACTCTGAAGGTGGTATAATGAGTGGGGGCAGATCAAGCTTTTTGGAGAGACACGCTCAACTCCGAACAAGAAGGGTTCCGCCCCCCTAACAGGGCCCTTATTACGGGCAGCACGAATTAATATGAAATTCGCAGTCTCGAAAAAAGTGGAATTATAGTTGTCTATCTGATAGAGTCATATATCAATCAGCGGGTGGTCAAATATGTTTGGAATAGGAATGCCCGAATTTCTTGTCATACTGGTCATAGCCTTGATCATCTTCGGACCCGGTAAACTCCCAGAAATAGGGGATTCTATCGGCAAAGCCATTAGAGGTTTCAAAAAGGCTATGGAAGAACCGGGAAAAGGAGACGATAAAAAACCCGATTCTCAAGAGAACGATAAAAAATAACTGGTATATGCAGCCTTGGGGCTTGTCGCTGGATGGCGGTAATTCATGCCCCTATTTTGTGTTGCATGCATGCCATAAGGAAACACCTTAACCACATACTCAATGAATAACCGTTTCGTCCTAAAGATCGTTGTCTTGTTACTCTTCTTTGCCTTGGTTACCTATGGTTTTATTCATTTCGATTGGTATATCTATTTCATTGATAAGAACAAGGCAATTAACCTGATACATTCCTTTCATCCGTACGATGAATTTGTTTTTATTTCATTACAAATCCTCCAGGTGGTCTTTGCACCCATTCCGGGTGAAGTGACAGGCCTCATTGGCGGTTACCTCTATGGTCCTCTCCTGGGCACGATCTATTCCACCATCGGCCTCACCATCGGTTCGTGGATTGCCTTTCTCCTTGCCAGGGTATTTGGTCTTCCTTTTGTGGAAAAGACCGTGAAACCTGAGATTATCCAGAAATACGACTACGTCATGGAACACCAGGGGGCCCTTATTTCCTTCGTCCTCTTTCTCATCCCGGGATTCCCAAAGGACTACCTGTGCTACATCATGGGGTTGAGTCACATGACAATAACAACATTTCTCATCGTTTCCACAATCGGCAGGTTGTTTGGGACCATCTTGCTTTCCGTCCTTGGAAGTTACGCCAATCACCACCAATATCGTGCTCTCATTATTGCTTTTAGTGTGAGTGGTGTCTTTATCGTACTGGCCTACCTGTACCGGGAAAGATTAATAAAAATGTTAAGGAGAAAGAAATAATATAGTTCATACAAAAATACACGATTTCATATCAAAATAAACACTTTTTAAAAACCCGATACTATTTTGTTACGTATAGCAGGAAGAAGTCCTTACCCACAAAGTTTCCGGAAGAACCATAATTTTGTCACCCGTATTTTATACGCACTAACAGCAATATGAGCATGTTCATAATAATGAACATGCGATTATCGTTTTATATCAATGAAGTATTGTCCCTTTCCAGTGGCATTGTTTATTATAGTAAATATTGACTTGACTTTTAGGCAAATAGTATGAAATATTTTTATACACCATGTTGTGTTGGACGTTCATTACTAAAAGGAGTATAATGTATGGCAAAAGTGAAGATGGCTTGTCCAATTTCGAAGGGGATTTGCACTGAATGCCCTATATACAGAGGGAGGCACTTTTATATGTGTTTTTCCAAGGAATATCATGGGGTCTCGCTTGGTGCAGAGCAGATTGATGAGCTGAAGTCGAAATACAATAAAGGCAATAATAATGTTCAGGACGAAAAGTTCGGAATGCCGGACGATATGCAAAAGAGTTCAAGGTGGATAAATAACGTGGAAGAGTTAACAGAAGTGGAAGAATTAACAAAAAGGGTGGATCCATAACGTATAAGAATTAACAGAAAGGAGAGGACTATGATAAATGATTTTAATTACCTAAAACCTGATACGCTTAAGGAAGCGCTTGCCATGTATGCTGAGCACGACGATTGTAAAGTCATATGTGGCGGTCAGTCTTTACTGATTGTGATGAGACAGGGTATGATTTCTCCTGAATACCTGCTCGACATTAAGCACGTCACGGAACTTGATTACATCAAGTTTGATAAGAAAGACGGCTTAAGAATCGGTGCTACCACTACGCACAGGGAGATTGAAAAGTTCAATGTGATCAAGAAAAATTATCCTGTGCTCGTGTCAATGGAGAACAAGCTCGCATCAATCCAGGTGAGAAACTGGGGTACCATCGGCGGCAACCTTGCCCATGCCGACCCTGCAGGAGATCCTGCACCGGTTTTGATTGCATTGAAGGCGAATATCAGAGTGGGAGGCGCAGAAGGTGACAGAACTATATTGCTGGAAGATTTTTTTGTGAACTATTTTGAGACAGCTTTAAACAAAGGCGAGCTGGTTCTGGAAGTCCATGTGCCACCCCCTGAACCAAAAATGGGAGCCGCATATCAGAAATTCAATCTTCTCGAAAGCGATATGGGCATAGTTGCAGCAGCTGCCTCTGTAACACTAAACGACAAAGGTAAATGTAAGGATGCAAGGATTGTTCTCGGTAATGCCGGTGCTACACCGAAAAGAATTAAGAGGGCTGAGGAGCTATTAATTGGAAAGGCATACGATGAGAATCTTTTTGCTGAGGCAGGCAAGATTGCATCAGAAGACTGTGAACCTGTTGCAGATATCCATGCATCTGAAGAACATAGAAGGCATTTACTGGGTGTACTGACGAAGAGGATGTTGAAAAAAGCCTGGGAAAAAGCCAGAAGTTAACCGAGAAAGGAGGGATTGTATATGGAAAAGAGATTGTTAACGCTCACAGTAAATGGGCAAGAGTATGAGTTATATATAAATCCGAAAACACTTTTAGTAGAAGCAATAAGGGACCATATAGGCTTAACCGGGACAAAGAGGGGTTGTGATACTGTATCCTGCGGTGCATGTACGGTAATGATTAACGGCATGTCTGTGAAGGCATGTTCGGTACTTGCAATGCAGGCTGATGGAGCCAGGATAACTACCGTTGAAGGACTGGAAGTAAATGGGAAGCTGGCACCCATCCAGGAAGCATTCCTCGATCAAGGGGCTTATCAGTGTGGTTTTTGCGCCCCCGGCATGTTAATGTCCGCACAGGCATTGCTCAACGAAAACCCGAATCCGACTGAATGGGAGATAAGAGAAGGCATTGAAGGAAATATCTGTCGCTGCACAGGTTACAACAGCATCGTCCGCGCTATCGAGTCGGTGGCAAAAGGTAAATATACGGAGGTTAAATCATGAACAAATACACCGTAATCAACCCACATTCAAAATTCACCGTAATCAACACCCATGTTCGCAATGTAGACGGCATAGCGAAGGTAACTGGCCGGGCAACCTATACCTTCGATGTGAAGCTGCCTGGTATGCTCTACGGCAAGATCCTGAGAAGCCCACACCCTCACGCGAAGATTCTTAACATTGATTACAGCAGAGCCCTTGGGCTTTCCGGGGTATATGGTGTTGTGACAGGCAAGGACACCCTTGGGATCAAGCAGGGAATCTGGCGGCGATACAAAGACCTCTGCGACGAACAGATACTCCCTGTCGATAAGGTGCGTTACATCGGTGAACCGGTTGCGGCAGTAGCAGCAATAACGGAAGAGATCGCTGAGAAGGCCCTTGACCTGATCGATGTTGAATACGAAGTGCTTCCCGCGGTTTACGAACCGCTTGATGCTATAAAAAAAGATGCGCCTGAAATTCACGAAGGCTTTGAGCGCAATATTAACGTTACACGTCATATAGAGTGGGGTGACGTTGAGGAGGCCTTCGAGGAAGCAGAGTATATAAGGGAAGACTGGTTTAAATGCGGCGGTCAGGCCCATATGTGCATGGAAACCCGCGCGGCGGTATCGAGCTACACACCGGAAGGAAAGCTCACAATCTATCATTCCAACCAGTCCCCATATTACATGCAAGCCCTCATGGCTGGCGTGCTCAATATGAGAGAAGGTGATATACGCGTCATCTCTCCTTACGTTGGCGGCGGTTTTGGCGGTAAATTTGAACTCGACGGGGCAATCTTCTGCAGCACTATCCTCTCCATGAAGCTTTTCAGGCCGGTTAAGATTGTCTATACAAGGGAAGAGGACTTCATTGCTACGAAGCGCCGGACCCCCATGTTTTACTATGTGCGTACAGGCGTGAAAAAGGACGGAACACTCTGCGCCCGTGAAGCAAAGGTATTTACCAACGGCGGCGCATACACCGGCATGGGTGCAACTGCCCTTTACCTCACCGGTTTTTTTCACTCCTTCCCTTATGTGTGGAAAGGTTACCGATATGACGGCTACAGGGTATACACAAATACATTATCATCAACATCAATGCGTGGCTTCGGCGCTCCCCAGGCCATGTTCTGTTCAGAGCAGCAGATTGAATGGATTGCGGCTGACTTAGGCCTTGACCCGATTGAGATGAGACGGAAGAATTCCCACTACGAAGGTTACGAAGTGCCTGGCCAGGCAACAATCGCAAGCTGCGGCATAGATCAGTGCTACGACGAGATCAGAAAATGGATCGACTCGAAGGGCAAACTGCCTGCCAACAGAGCCATAGGCATCTCAGCATGCGGCTTCATG
>CAIJOT010000277.1 GCA_903822335.1 uncultured delta proteobacterium | reverse complement strand
TCGGGCTTTTTTGGCTTTAGCGGAACAGAAGGTACAGACAGCCCCGGAACCGGTGCCGGAAAAGCCGGTCAAGAAGCCACAGGCGTGAAAGGGGAAAATAATAAGGGGTCAAGGGGTCAAGGGGGAAGGTGAAGCGATGAAGGCAATGAATTAGGTTTTTAACTGACGACCATTCACTGAAGTAACAGTGAATGGTGATGAAGACAGTGAATAGTGGATGGTGAAAGGAAAACCCATCTGTATTGGGGTAGACCAAGCCCCAGTGAAATAGAAAAGCAAATTCATTTCACGGGGTAAACTAACCCATTGAAATCATGAGTTATATGCATGGAAAATGGCCGATTATGGAGCTTAAGGTGCTGTTTTTGGGGGCAAAAGGAAATCGAAAATCATCTCTGGAGTGAGCATCGAGCAAGGTTTCATTGCGAACGAAGTTGAGCAACAATTGTTGGGTACCAGTCATGACAAAAGTGAACGTTCCTATAAAGGACGATGGGCAGGCATGAACTTCTTCAGGTAGTCTCCGCCCTTGTCCATCGAGTGAGCTTGAGTCATAGAAAGGGTAAAAATTTCGAGTTGGCGAAGGGAAGAGATATTTTCCATATCCCTTATAACTTTATGTATGACAGCAAATTAGTATCAAAGGGAATCCTTGCAAGATACAGGGTTGAAGTCTGCCATGGTCTGTTCGGTATGAAAGAACCTTTCCAGATATGGTTGCAGCACCTGCAACCTTTAAGAAACTACGTCTCGTAAGATGCATTGTAGCTTTTTACAACTGGTATTATACGCTTATTTTCGATATGTTAATAAACGCCTCATCATCAAGAAATTCATCATAACTAATCTCTTTCATGACCATACTGCTGCCACAGTTTGGACAAAAGTTGTCAGGAACCTCTCCATCAAGGAAAGCATAACCGCACAGGTTGCATATATACTCATCGGGTATTTTCAAGCTTTTTCCTCCTCTTTTCTTTGCACGCTACATTGTCCATGCACTGCGTATTTATCACACATCCCGTTCTATGCTGGCAGTAATCGTCCGGATGGGGACAGGGATTTTTCTCTGTATCTATCTCCTCGCTATATTTCTGGCAAAGAAGCTTTTTCTCATATGACATCTGTTATTATAACACGTTCATGGATTATATGCACTAAACTGTAATTGTCAACCCGACCTTACACATTCAGTGTTCATTCAAAAGTACTCATCGAGAATAAGCTTGAAATTCTTGTGTATAGCCTTTTTCCCCTTCAACATCTCTCCGTGTCCGGGGATGAGGTACTCTATATCGAGTGTTGAAAGCCTTTCTATACTTTTTGCCAGTGCTTCAATGTTACCCCCAAAAAGGTCCGTCCTCCCAACCCCCATATAGAAAACTGTATCACCGGATATGAGTACCTTTTTCTCTTCCCAGTAAAGACAGACAGAGCCAGGGGAATGCCCAGGCGTAACTATGACCCTGAATGTTTTGTCCCCCACCTGTATCGTGCCCTCTTTGAGAAGTATCTTGAAAGGTTTCTTCGGCATTTGACAGCCAGTCATGATAAAGAGCTCTTTATAGCCATCCCTTAAATATTCGTACTCCTCCCTGCTTATGCCCTTCAATACATCATTATCAAAGCGGTCAATTGCCTCAATGTGGTCAGGATGGCCATGGGTGCACAATATTACCTTCACATTCTCTGCTACTTTCCCGTCAACTGCCATGCCTTCCACCACATAGTGAAAGAGATGGGTATGACCTGGATCGATGAGGACAGGAACCTTTCCGTCTATAAAAATCGTGTTACAGTTATTCTCCTCATAAGAGGCCCATGGATATACGTAGAAATCCTCAAAAAACCTCATGAAACCTCCTAAATCTTAAACCTTTCAATGTCTATCTCCTCGCGCTCTACCGTATATTGTTTTAAAGACCCGTTGTTTGATTCTATCGAGATTGTCGAGGATGTATGTTTCCCATAATATCCAATTATATTCATAATATACCTTATAGTCTCTTCATCTATTGTGCCTTTGAGGATGCCCGAAGGCCCCTTGAATCCTATTGGAGAAAAGAGTATGTAGGGTGATGACCATAAGGACTTTAACGTTTCATTCTCACCCTGATTCCTTCCTAAAATGAGCTTTGTATCCTTCCTCAATCTGAAGTGCCTCCCGATGCTCAATAATTCAATATCTTTTGCTGTAAAAACCTTATCGTGGAAAAACAGGTCCCTGAGTTTCTTTGAAAATATGGGATCTGTAAGTAAACAGCCTCCGCCAGGGCAACCAAATTCCTTCAAATGATAGGTAACAGTAAGGCTATACTGAACGGCCCTCGATCTGCCCGCTATATCCAAAAACTGTGCCCTG
>CAIJOT010000276.1 GCA_903822335.1 uncultured delta proteobacterium | reverse complement strand
TCCATAGCTGTATTTGGTCTGGAAGGTGTTCCCGAAGGGAGCATTGCGTAAGCTCCGGGGAACCATCTTGAGTGCCTCAAGCGTTCTTTCGCATATGCGGGAGATGAATGTGCGAATGCATCTCTGCCTGAGCCCCAGGGGTTGGGAGGAATGAATAGCGGGGTACCCTGCTCGGTGCAGGGTCGCCCACATTCAAGCGCAGAGGGACTCTTAGAAGGGTCGGAGATGGAGCACCAGCGAACAGAGAGAATACCTTTCGGATAGAATGGGATAGGTTTTGACGAAAAAGGGTTTGGGCAACAGCCCGTAAAGATTTGACCCTCATATTTCTCATATTTCCTCATTGACAACCCCAGGTATAATAGTATAATAGACTTGATAGAATCTTTACCTTAATAGATAAGGAGGGTACGATATGAAAAAATTTGTTGTTACTGGGCTGGTATTGATCTTCTTAACCGGGTTCGTTATCCCGCCTGTATATTGTGAAGAGTCAACACAAGGAACCATTACAAGGAAATCTGCCCCCAGTGGTGAAGCAATGATTGCAGACCTTATTTTTGTACGCCCGATTGGGATTGTAAGTTGTGCGATTGGTGTTGCAGCCCTTATTATTTCTATACCATTTGTTGCGCTCTCTAAAACCACATATAGTGAGGTGGTTGACGCATTCTTGACAAAACCAGGGGAGTTTACATTTGTAAGGCCTTTGGGGGAAGGTTTATAAAAAGCATTATAAACCTATACCGTCTATGGTCGTACCGCAATAGCGACAGGTTCCATCCTTGATGTTGTAGTCCGTAATGGTAAAACCATACCTCTTTATAATTGGTTTCCTGCAATGATAACAGTGGGTGTATTCACCATCCGAACCATGGATATTCCCCTCATATACATACCTCAACCCCTCATCTAAACCAATCTCTCTTGCCCTACGTAAGGTTTTTGGTGGTGTTCTCCCTGTATCGAGAAGCCTGTAGGTGGGATAAAAGGCGCTCACATGCCAGGGGGTTTCTACGCCAAGGTCATTCTTTATGAATCGTGCAATCTCTCTCAACTCTTCATCGCTATCATTGTGTCCCGGGATTATAAGCGTCGTAATCTCTATCCAGATGCCTAATGCTTTATATGTCCTTATCGTGGCAAGCACACCGGATAGCTCCGCCTTACATATCTTCCTGTAAAACTCTTTATTAAAGCTTTTCAGGTCAATGTTCGCTCCGTCAAGAAACGGTTTGATTGTTTTGAGAGGTTCCTCTTCTATATACCCATTTGTCACAAAATTATTATATATACCCTTTTCTCTGGCAAGTTTTGCCGTATCAAAAGCATATTCATAAAAGATCGTGGGTTCTGTATAAGTGTATGATATGCTCTTGCACCCTGATTCGCCTGCAAGCTTTACCACCTCAGCAGGTGTCATCTCCTCTCCGGGGATACGATTTTCATTCCTCGGCATCTGTGAAATATCGTGATTCTGGCAATGCAGACACTGGAAGTTGCAGCCTGCCGTTGCAATAGAAAATGCTCTTGAGCCCGGGAAAAAATGGAATAACGGTTTCTTCTCAATCGGGTCAATGTGGTATGAACAGGGAAGACCATATACAAGCGTGTGGAGCACACCATCTCTGTTTTCCCTTACGCCGCATATCCCTCTTTTGCTTTCCTGAATGATACAGTGATGCCTGCAGAGCCTGCATTGAACTTTTCTATCTTCGAGCTTCTCGTAAAAGGAGGCTTCTCTCATTCCTCGCCGAAAATAATCTTTATCACATCATCCATCTTTCTCACAGGGATAAATCTTATCTTCCTCTTCACATACGCTGGAATTTCCTCAAACTCCCTCATGTTTTCCTCTGGGATGATAATTTTTTCCATCCTGGCCCGAAGGGCTGCGAGGGTTTTCTCCTTTAAGCCGCCTATCGGTAAGATCCTGCCTGTAAGCGTAATCTCCCCTGTCATAGCAATCTTCCTGCTCACAGGCCTTTTTGTGATGGCACTTATCATGGCAACAGCTATGGTGATACCTGCAGAGGGACCATCTTTCGGGATCGCACCCTGAGGAACATGAATATGCATCTCAAGGGTATCGAAAATCTCTCCATTGATGCCAAGGGTTTCTGCCTTTGATTTTATATAGGTAAGGGCTGCCTGGGCTGACTCTTTCATCACATCGCCCATACTTCCTGTAAGTGTGAGGTCTTTTTTGCCTTTCCTGCAGGATGCCTCAACATAAAGCACATCCCCACCAAACTCTGTCCAGGCAAGGCCGCTTGTAACCCCTATGGTATCCTGCTCAATATCCCTTTCGGGCAGATATTTTGGCGGCCCGGAAAAGGTGTGCAGGTTTTTTGCCGTTATTGTTACCTTTCTTTTATCGCCTTCGGCTATCCTTCTTGCAACCTTTCTACCAATAGATGCAATCTCCCTCTCAAGGTTCCTCAAACCAGCTTCTCTTGTATAATCCTGTATAACCTTTTCGAGAGCGTGGTCCGCAAAGGTAAGCCGGCTTTCATTCAACCCATTCTCTTTCAATTGTTTCGGGACAAGATATTTCTTTGCTATGGCAAGCTTTTCCTGCTCTGTATAACCAGATATATATATCGTCTCCATCCTGTCTTTCAGGGCAGATGGTATCGTATCTACCCGGTTTGCTGTAGTGATAAACATCACTTTTGAAAGATCGAAAGGAATATTGAGGTAATGGTCACTAAAAGTGTTGTTCTGCTCGGGATCAAGCACTTCAAGGAGTGCGCTTGATGGGTCTCCTCTGAAATCATTACCAATCTTGTCAATCTCATCCATCATGAATACCGGATTATTTGTCCCTGCCTGTTTTAAGTTCTGGATAATCCTCCCTGGCATAGAGCCAACATAAGTCCTTCTATGGCCTCTTATCTCTGCCTCATCCTTCATACCACCCAGGGATATCCGTGAGAATTTCCTCCCTAAGGCCCTTGCAATTGATCTTCCAAGTGATGTCTTACCCACACCAGGCGGCCCGACAAAACAGAGGATCGGCCCTTTCATTTCCCCCTTAAGTTTTATGACACTCAGAAACTCAAGAATCCTTTCTTTTACCTTGTCAAGGTCATAATGGTCTTCGTCGAGTATCTTCTTCGCCCTCTTTATATCTATATTATCCTTTGTCGAACTGCTCCAGGGCAATTCCACAAGCGATTCTATATAAGTACGGAGCATCGTGGATTCTATAGCATCGGGATGCATCATGTCGAGTCGTTCAAGCTGTTTTCTTGTCTCTTTTTCAACTTCTTTGGGCATCTTTGCCTTCTTTATCCGTTTCCGCAGTTCTTTAATTTCCTCTATCCGTTCATCAGCCTCTCCAAGCTCGTTTTTGATCGCCTTCATCTGCTCCCGCAGGAAGTATTCCCTCTGGGTTTTTGACATCTCCTCTTTAGCCTGAAAGAGGATCTTTGCCTGTATGTTGAGAAGTTCTATCTCTTTTCCCAGGATTTCTGAGAGTTTCTTTAACCGTGCAACAGGATCAACAATCTCAAGCACTTCCTGAGCTTTATCAACTGTCAAACCAAGATTTGCAGCGGATATATCGGCAAGTCTTCCTGGTTCATCTATTGTATCAAGGACCATCAATATATCAGGAGGCACCATCCTTCCCATGGAGACGACCTTTTCCATCTCCTCTTTCACGTATCTCATAAGTGCTTCAATTTCCAACGTGATATCTGTAATGATTGGTTCTTCCACCTGTTCTATTCTTACAAGAAAGGTTGGACTTTCCTGAACATATTCGAGTATCCTCGCCTTTTTTAACCCCTGGATAAGGACCTTGACCCTACCGTCTGGCAGCCTCAACATCCTCATAATCTGTGAAACAACACCAACAGAATATATCCTCTCTGGAAGAGGGTCTTCGTCTGTGAGGTCTTTCTGGGCAGCAACAATGATCAACCTGTCCTTGGACAAGGATTTTTCAACTGCATTGATGGACATATCCCTTCCCACGAAAAGTGGAAGGATTACAGAAGGATACATCACCATATCTCTCACGGGAAGCAGAGGAAGTATCTCGGGTGTTTCAAAAACCTCAAATTCCGTCATATATTGTTAAACCTCCAATGTTACGATTTTAAAAAAACTTTGAATGCTCGATATGTTTCAAATATATCAAGTTTGTTTGATATTTCAAAAGGCGAGTGCATGGTAAGGAGTGGTGCACCACAGTCTATAATATCCATGCCATATACTGCAAGATGCTTTGCCACTGTTCCACCTCCTCCCTCATCGATTTTACCAAGTTCACCGGTCTGCCAGATGATGCCCTCCCTGTCAAAAAGCCTTCTTATCTCACCAACATACTCTGCGTTGGCATCATTAGCTCCAACCTTCCCCCCATGTCCTGTAAATTTCGAAATGCATATACCCCGTCCAAGGTAGCTTGCATTCTGTTTCTCGTGGACATCCTGATATGTGGGGTTCACAGCGCCGTTCACATCTGCGGAGAGCGCTTTTGATTGAAACAGTATTTTTCTGACCAATGCCTCGTTTGTCTTTATCTTAAGTCCTTCAAGTATATCATCCAGGAATATCTGGATGAAATTGGATTGAATACCAGTGTTGCTTTCCGAACCTATCTCTTCTTTGTCGGTAAATATTGCGAGACACGGACGAACAGGATCTTTCATATCGCAGATTGCCATGAGAAGCGGATAGGCTGATGCCCTGTCATCCTGACCATACGCCCCGACCATGCTTCTGTCTATCCCGATGTCCTTTGCTTTAAAAGCAGGCACAATTTCTATTTCTGCGCTTATAAAGTCTTCTTCTATAATCCCGTATTTATCACCCAAAATCTTGAGT
>CAIJOT010000275.1 GCA_903822335.1 uncultured delta proteobacterium | reverse complement strand
GGGCGCTTACCTTGGAGACGAAGGCTTGAAAAATGGCATAAGGGCAAAGATATCTTCCTACTTAAGACACCACGTGGATTCTGGTATGACAAAAGGCAAAATATGCGGACAGTATGTCAACTCAATCTTTGCAAAGAGAGAGGCAATATCAGTAGGATATGACGAAGCGATTATGCTCGATACAGAGGGGTATATATCTGAAGCAAGTGGCGAGAATATCTTTATCGTGAGGCAGGGGAAGATAAAAACAACACCCCATACATCGATATTACCAGGAATAACAAGGGCTTCAGTTATTCACATAGCAACTGATATGGGATACGAGGTGCAAGAGGACCGCTTTACGAGGGATGAACTCTACATTGCCGATGAAGTCTTCTTTACCGGTACCGCTGCAGAGGTTACACCGGTAAGAGAGGTAGATGGTAGGAAAATTGGAAAAGGTAAGCCAGGGCCCATTACACTCAAGATCCAGAAGAAGTTTTTTGAAATAGCCCGTGGTATGCATAAAGCATACACAAGCTGGTTGACGTATTTGTAGTCGATAAAAACTTCCAAAAAAGCATGCCTCACATCATTATCGATGGATATAATTACTTGAATAGGGTTCGAGCCACAAGCATGCACAACGGTTCCAATCTTGATATACTAAGACGCTCCCTCCTCGAAAAACTTGTATATTATAAAAGGCAGAAACACGCTAAGATTACCGTTGTTTTTGACGCATATAGGGGTTTTTCAACGAGCAGGCAGAGCGAGAACTATAAGGGTATTGATGTTGTATACTCAAAAGAGCATGAAACAGCCGATGATGTGATTATGGGCTGGATTCGGGAAAAAAGGGCTGGTATTGTCGTTGTGAGTTCCGACCGTGCCATCATTGATGAAGCGAAAAAACATGGTGTTACGTTTATCACCCCCCTCAAAATGGAGGAATTAATGGCAGAGCCAGTTGGTGGTAAGGATGAAGAGGACGATGAAGAAGCACAACACGTAAAGAAAAAGGGTAACCCTAAGAGACTACCAAAAAAGTTGAGGAAGGCTATAAAAAATATTGATAAAATCTGACCAGAACAGTTTATATTACAAACTTCTTAACAGTGTTTTGAAAAAAACTAAAAATATTCAAAAATAGAAAAAGGGGAAACAATGTTAGTGCGAGATATTATGACCCAGAATGTTATAACAATAACCAGCAATACTTATGTGCTTGACGCTGAGCGCATTATGGAGTCTCACAAAATAGGCCGGTTACCTGTAGTTGATAAAGAAAAGCTTGTAGGCATAGTAACCAAAGATGATGTTTTAAAAGCAAGTCCTTCATCGACCACCCCGTATAACCAGCGGCAACTTTTTTATCTCATGTCAAAGCTCACTGTAAAAGAGATAATGAAAACAAAGGTTGTAACGGTTACGCCAGAAACAACGGTAGAGAAGTCTGTGGCAATTGCTCAGAAAAACAGGGTCGGTTGTCTTCCTGTAGTAGAAGGGGGTAAATTAATTGGAATTTTAACTACTAACGATGTTTTCTATAAGATTATCAATCCCCTTTTCGGGATTAGCGAAACAGGTAAGCGTATTACTGTATATGGAGCTGGAAAGAGAGAGGAATTGCATAAAGTATTGGATTATGTCGCTGAAGCAGGCATAAAAGTAAAGACCTTTTGGATTCCTGCCAATCCTGGGAAATACGATCTTGTACTTCATCTGGATACGGATGATATTTCAGCAATTACCTCCAAACTCAAAGAAATGGGCTATTCAGTAGATACACGGGAATTTACCGCATAAAAATAGAGACTGTTTTATTCGTTGGATTTGTTCAAAATAGACTGTGTGCAATTAGGACGCTATCTTCGCTTCCACCTCATACTCATCATTTATGTTAGGTATTAAAAGTGGTGAGATTGAATGAGAAGAAAGGGGCAGGAGAACGAGATTTACACCTGGGTCGTACGAACCCTTTTTGTAGTGTGTTCCCTGCCTCCCATGAACCCTGCTTGGTTGGGTCATAAGAACCCTTGTAAACATGGAGGATTGGTCGGGAGGCATATCCCCTGCCTTGTCTTCAATCATATCACGGAGGTGTTTTATATGTATAGTCTCTTTATGGGGATTGATGTATCGAAG
>CAIJOT010000274.1 GCA_903822335.1 uncultured delta proteobacterium | reverse complement strand
CAAAAAAACAAAAAAGGAGGTAATTATGAAAAAGCATGTATTTATTAAGGTTCTTTTGTGCGTATTGTTATTCTCGTTCTGCCTTATTACTTACAACAGCTATGCAGCGGAAAAGGTAACTACTCTTCGATATACCCATTTATGACTTCGAAATAAGGAGGACAACATGCTGAAGAAGAATGACTACTCAAAATTCATCGAGCATTTACGGAGTGGGGTAATGGATTTACCCGATTCGGAGTACTTGACGCCCTTACTGGAAGCAAGTCTCACCCCTGAGGAGGCCGGGTTTCTCTCAGACCTTCCATTCCAACTTCACACCAGCGCACAACTGGCGGAGAAATTCAAGATACCTGAAAATGAACTGTGCTCCAAGCTGGACTCCCTTGCAAAAAGAGGGATCATATTCTCGCTCCAATTAGGAAATACGGTGAATTACGCTCTTGGCACTCATTTTTTTTGGTTTTACCGTAGTCCGTACTGGTCGGGTAAGAGGGATAAAAAGACCAAAAAGATTGCCCACTTTGCACTCCGTTATTTCCATAGCGGGATGGGAAAGGAGTTCGGGGGGTATCCACCCATGTTTTTGCGCACCATCCCCATTGAACAAACCATTGAAGACACACGACAGTTCAGGCCCTACGAGGATGTCATGGAGATAGTGCAACGGGAGGACTATATCTGTGTAGGACACTGTGCCTGCCGTCAAATGAAGAACCTTGATCCGGATTCTATTTCCTGCAAACATGAAACTCTCAACTGTCTCCATTTTGGGGGCCTCGCTCGTTATATGGTTAAACAGGGCATGGGAAAAGAAATAAGTCGGGAAGAAGCGACGGTGATCTTACTGAAGGCTGCCGATGAAGGTCTCGTGCACGCCGTAGAGAACGCAGAAACAGGCATAGAATCGATCTGTAACTGCTGCTCCTGCTGCTGCGTATTCATGCAGAGCGCACACATTCTTGGTCTCAGGGGAC
This sequence comes from uncultured delta proteobacterium, assembly GCA_903822335.1. Lineage (GTDB taxonomy): Bacteria > Desulfobacterota > Syntrophorhabdia > Syntrophorhabdales > Syntrophorhabdaceae > CAIJOT01. The sequence continues at coordinate 19,942 of CAIJOT010000274.1, read as the reverse complement.
ACGAGCACTCAAACTACATTATAGATGTTCACGGAGGAACATGTAAGGGGTGCGGACTTTGCGTGAAACGTTGTCCAATGGATGCACTGCGTCTGGAGACTTCTCCGGAGGCCAATAACAAGGTCGGTAAGTGCGCCGTGGCTGATTTTCAGCGGTGTATAGGGTGTGGGGTATGCGTGCACAAATGTCCGACCCATTCCCTTCAACTGGCGCGCCGCAAAGAGGAACAGGACATCCCGAAGAATTTTATGGCCCTAAGGGTACAGCAGGCAAAAGCGAGAGGGAAGAACATGTAATGTGTTGCTCTGTGATGTTGAACAACAAATTCTGTGACTCTTTTTCTTTATACAATCGCGCTTGGTCGCCAAAGAGTTTTGTAGTAACGCCTACGGATAGGAATTTGATTTTGATCGCAATAGTGGGAACTGAGAACGCATGGGAATCGAGGATTTATTAGGCTCAGTTTATCGGTTTTCAATATACTTGCTGGAAATGCATGACCGTCTGCCCTGCGTGCATCAAGAGCTATAAAGGAGGAAATCTACATGTCCGACCAAGAAGTGTATGTGCGCTTTATCGAATGGCTGAATAAGGCCTGGTGGGGCCTTCCGGAATCTGTGCACCTGATGCCAACGGTCAGGGCCTTTTACACGCCAAAAGAGGCGGCCTTGCTTACCGATATCCCTTTTACAGGGAAAAGTCTTGAAGAGCTGGCCGACTTGAAAGGAATGCCATCAGCAGAACTGGCCAGAAAGCTTGACGCCATGGCCCGAAGAGGAGCCGTCTGGCGGAGTATGAGGGGAAAGACCGTACATTACAGTCTTAACGACACATTCTTCGTCTTCACGCGCGGGTCTTTTTGGGCTCAGAAGCCGGACAAGGGCACCAAGGCACTTGCTCGTCCTTTGAACAAATACTTCTATGATGGTTTTATGGACCAGTTTGCCCCTGCCCATTCAAAGGGGCTCCGCACGATCCCCATACACAAGACCCTTGAAGATCCACGACGAATACTCCCTTATGAAGACGTGATCCAATTCGTTGATTCTCAAGATTATCGTGTAGTGGCAAACTGTGCTTGCCGACAACGAAAGAACCTCGATCCTGACTCGCCTGACTGTAGGCATCCACTTGAGGTCTGCCTCCATTTCGGGCGACTTGGTCATTACATTGTAGACAATGGGTTGGGTCGCGAAATCACCAAGGAAGAGACCAAGGAGATCCTTGAACAGGCTGCGGAGTCAGGGTTAGTCCACGCCATATCCAATTGGGAACAAGGGGCGGATACCATATGCAATTGTTGCAAATGCTGCTGCCTCTTTTTCGAAGCCTACCACATTTTGAAGCACAACAAAAGCCATGACGTCTCTAACTACCGTGTACGCATTAATCCTAAAACTTGTAAGGCATGTGGTCTTTGTGTCAAGCGGTGTCCAATGGATGCATTGAGACTTGAAGGCTCCACTGAGGCAAGGAACAAAGAGGGAAAGGTTGTGGTGCTGGATCCCGAAAAGTGCCTTGGCTGTGGTGTTTGCGTTTACAAATGCCCGACGCAATCTCTGATCCTTGAAAGACGTGAGGAGATATATCATCCGCCCAAGGATCTGCGTGCATGGATGGAGAAGTGGGTAGTGGACAGTAAGGTAGCATCAGATTTGAAGAAGCACTGAAGTATATTTGCCGGAAAGCTGAAGGGGCTGTAAGGTTTACGCAGAGCTGCGGGGATATGTACTTTCACATGAACAACAACGGGAGGTAATGACCATGAAGATCACGGTACTTGAGAACATCATGGAAGCAAACGACTCCATCGCCGAAGAGATTCGGGGCAAACTCGCGGCACACCAGGTGCTTGCTATCAACCTGATGAGTGCGCCCGGTGCCGGCAAAACGACGCTGCTCGAGCAGACCATCCAGCGGCTTAAGGAGCTTGGAATGAGGGTCGGTGTTATCGAGGGCGACATCGCGACCACTCGCGATGCCGACCGTCTCCAGAAGTTCGACATTCCAATTGTCCAGATAAATACCGGTAGCGCGTGCCATCTCGACGCCAATATGATCCGCAACGCCGTCAACAGTCTCGACTGCTCGACACTCGATATCCTCATCATCGAAAACGTCGGCAACCTTGTCTGCCCGGCAGAATTCAAAATCGGAGAGGACCACAAGGTCATGATGCTCAGTGTCACCGAGGGCGACGAAAAGCCTCTCAAATATCCGCTTATGTTCCGGGAATCGTCGGTGATGCTCATAAACAAGATGGACCTGCTTCCCTACACCAACTTCAACATCGATGAGGCCAGATCAAACGCCTCGAGAATCAATCCCCATCTCACCATATTCGCCCTTTCCTGCACCACGGGCGAAGGGCTCGACGCTTGGCTCGGATGGCTGACGTCGCAACTGATGAAGAAGCACGGTAACGAGGTGACAAGGTCCCGGACACCAACTACCAAAAAAATGTGATATAGGAGGACACCATGGCTGAAAGCATCTACGACCGACCTATCGACAAGCTTCACCAGTTTCCTACCGGCCAGGAGCGGTCGGATCATTTCCTCGAACTCCTGAAGACTCTTTTCACAGAGAAGTTGAAAGTTGGGAGAGGTCGGATAACCGATGCATGAGAGGTCGATCGCGGAGAGCATCCTGCGGATTGCTATCGCCGAGGGTCTGAGGAACCAGGCCCGTAGTGTTAAAACCATACGTATTCGCGCGGGGGAGCTGCGCGCGATCGTTCCGGAGCAGCTCTCGTTCTTTTTCGACTTCGTCGCGAGGGATACGCTTGCGGCTGGTGCCACCCTCGAGGTTGAGAAGGTTCCCATCAAAGCGAGATGTAAGACCTGTGAGCATGTCTTTATGGTCCAGAATTTCCAGTTTCTCTGCCCCCAGTGCAAAGCTAAGGATGTCGATACGATCGAGGGACTGGAGCTCATGGTGAATGAAATCGAAATAGCGTGACCATCACGCGCAATAAATAATAAGGAGGATGTATGAAAAATGTAACAGGACCATTACCAAGAATCGAAGATTTTGTCAAGCGGCCAACCTTTTCCGTCAAGGGTCCTATTGGTCGGTCCAAGTCGACCGATCAGATTTTTGTGCGTGCAGGGCGTGGTGAAGTCGACATAGATACCCGGGGTGTGGGTCCCTCAAGTCCTCCCCCTCATCCGTTGGACCGTGTGATGTACGCCCCTTGTATGCTTCGCGCCCACCTTTGGAAGATTCGTGAACCGAAGCCTCTGAAGTGGAAAGTGGAAGTCCCGGACAAAGCGAAAATGAGTGCACACATTAAGGAGACTGCGAGATATCTGGGGGCGGACCTTGTGGGAATTACCCGTTTGCATCAGGAGTTTGTTTTCGAGAATGACCGGAGTGGAGAGCCAATAGATGCCTCCAATTTCACTCACGCAATAATAGTTGCAAAGGCAATGGACTATGACAGAATCCAAACTACGCCGAGCTGGTGCGACCATGTCGAAGTCGGGAAAAGATACCAGGAAGAAGGTGTGTTGACTACTACCCTTGCCATTTACATCGCCGAATTGGGTTACCGTGCACGGGCAAGCTTTGCTGGAGCTGACTCTGTTCTGTATGTTCCATTGGCTGTCTATGCTGGTCTCGGTGAATTGAGCCGCATTGGTATAATGCTAACGAAGCAGTACGGACCGAGGGTAAGGTTAGGTGCCGTGTTAACGGACCTGCCTCTTGAAATCGACCACCCTATCGACTTCAACGTCGGTTCCTTTTGCGAATCGTGCAAGAAATGTGCGACTAACTGCCCAGCAGGGGCCATTGCCGCAAAAGAGAAAACCGAGGTCAAGGGGGTCATGAAATGGAAGGTCAATGAAGTAGCGTGCTATCGTTACTGGAGAAAAGACCCAATGAATTGGCAGGACTGTATTCGCTGCGTTGCCGTATGTCCGTGGAGCAAACCAAATACGCGGTTTCATCGTGGGGTGGCAGGGATAGTTTCAAACTACCCCATCTCGCATAAAGCCATCAATTTTATGGATGACCTTTTTTACGGCAAAAAACCCAAGAAAAAGGACCAGCCCACATCGTTTAACGATTATCGGATGACCGAAGAGCAGTACATGCAAATGATACAGGATACCGAAATGAATATTAAATTTCTGGCTCCGGAAAAGCATTGAAGGCACGAAGTGACCTGGCGATCCACCTGCGCGGTCATTGGGGTCACATCTTCAATTGTCAATTGTTTTCATATAGCGTGGCGACAAATTATAAAAACATATGGCAAGGTATGAGTGAATAAGATAGATTAAGGATCACAGCTCAGCAAGGTCCTTTATAAAACTTAATAATGCTTGGAGGGAAATATGGCAGAGAAAGATTTTTTTACCTGTTCGGTGGAAGAGAAGGTGGCTACAATAACTATTGACAATCCGCCGTTGAATGTACTTGGATTTCTTCAATATCAGGTGCTCTGCAACACGATTCTAAACTTAATAAACACAAAGCAAGCAAAAGCCGTTATTGTCACAGGAACTAACAAGGCCTTTATCTCTGGTCTCGACATAAAGGACATTTTCAGCGTTAAAACCCCTGAAGAAAATGACAAAGAGACACTCACGGTAAAGGTCCTTTTTCGCCAAATTGAGAAGCTAAAAAGGCCAGTGATCGCTGCAATCGATGGGAATTGCTTTGGAGGGGGCGTTGAGTTTTCTGTGGCATGTCACCTCCGCATAGCCAGCAGGGAGGCAAAGCTTGGATTACCTGAAATTAACGTGGGAACCATCCCTACCTTCGGTGGCACTCAGCGACTTCCCAGGCTTATAGGCAAAGCAAAGGCATTAGAACTCATGCTTACAGGGAAATTCATATCAGGGGAAGAAGCGTTGAGTATAGGGCTCGTAAACGAGGTCTGTTCTTCGGCAGAACTTCTTGACCGGGCTAAATCTTTAGCCCGCCAGTTTGCGAGTAAAAGCATTAATGCCGTTGAGGCTGTGATGCAGACAACAATAGAAGGACTTGAAGGAGAATTGGATAAAGGTATTGAGCTGGAGTCTCATGTGTCCTCCACTCTCATCGGCAGCTATAATTTGAAGGAAGGGATTACAGCATTTTTTGAGCGAAGAAAACCCGTGTTTAAAGACGAATGAGCATTAAAGGAAATTTTAAAACCCTATTTTCCATCTTCTTTGATACTCTGTAGGGGGTATTATGGATAAAAACACCTTACGAACACTTCTTAATGTGGCAAAAGGGAACACCACTCCCGATACCATCATCAGGAATGGGAAGATTGTTAACGTATTTACCAATGCCATAGAAGAAAATCTTTCCATAATCATTAAAGACGGCTGGATCGTGTCAGTAGAAGATGATAAGAATGTTGATACTTATAAGGATGCAAACATAATAGATGCAGAGGGTCTCTATCTTTGTCCTGGTTTTATGGATTCCCACACACACATTGATGGTATGTATCCTTTTTATGAATTGGTTCCTTGCTCTATCAAGGGGGGCACAACAACAATCATAACCGAGTGTACCATGGTTGCTTGCGGTTGTGGCAAAGAAGGAGTGGATTCATTTATCGAGAGCACCAAGGGTTATCCTTTAAGGTGTTACTTTGTGGCCCCTACTGTAACACCCCCTTTCCCAAAGATGGAGGGTGCTATCGGGTTAAACTTCAAAGAGTTCTCTGTTATGCTAAAACGCGAAGATGTTTTGGGGGCCGGAGAAGCTTATTGGACCCGTGCAGTAGAAGGTGAGGACAGGATACTAAAACAGGCATCCCTTACCATGTCATTAAGAAAGGTGCTTGACGGTCATGCGGCAGGAGCTAAAAACAAAAGACTTATACAATACCTCCTTACCGGAATAACCTCCTGCCACGAATCAACGAACCTTGAGGAAGCGATAGAGAAGCTGCGATTTGGTGTCTATGTCCAGATCAGGGAAGGTTTTGTAAGGCAAGAATTAAAGGAACTATCGAAGCTCAAGGATGTGGATGTAGATAAAAGAAGGTTAATTCTGGTCTCAGACTTTTTTGATGGGGTAATGCTCTATGAAGATGGTTACATGGATTACGTAGTAAGAATGGCAATTGAGTATGGATTTTCACCGATGGATGCGATTAAGATGGCCACCATAAACCCTGCTGACTATCTCGGATTGAGGTATCTTGGTGCAATCGCACCCTTGAGATACGCTGATATTCTATTTCTCAAAGATATCCAGGATATCTCTATTAAAAAGGTGATGGTGAATGGTGAGATAGTCTTTTCAGACAGCAGCTTTATAAAACCCATTAAGCCATTTCATTACCCGAAGACAATGAAACACACTGTCACTACAAGAAAGTTTAAGGAGGAGGACTTTAAAATAAAGGCACAAAGAAACAAAAATCACATAAGGGTAATTGACATTGCCAATGAAACAATCACAAAAGAATTTGTCCACAAGGCCGAGGTAAAAGACGGTTATCTCCAGGTAGATCTGGCGAATGACATTATCCCTATTTCAGTTATCAACAGGATAACAGGGAGATATGGAAAAGGCTTTTTAAGGGGCACAGGGATTAAAAACGGGGCACTCGCAACCACATATATGTGGGACAGCGCCAACATCCTTGTGTTCGGGAGTAGCGAAAAAGATATGGAAGTAGCAGTAAACAGGCTTATAGAGCTTCAGGGTGGATTTGTTATCTCAAAAGATGGAAAAGTAATACATGAATTCCCGATGCCACTCTATGGAACCATGCCTGATCTTACGATGAAAGAGATAAGTGAAAAGACAAAAGGCAACGATCGCGCCATGAAAGAGATTGGCTGCATCCTCAACAAACCTTTCTTGACGATCCAGACGTTCTCTTTTACCGGCCTTCCTTTATTAAGGATCACCGACAAAGGACTGGCAGATGTAAAAAATAAGAGGCTGGTTTCGGTCTTCGTCGAATAGAAAAAATACGGTGATGACGAGACAATGTAAAACTATTGCTTCCTGATAGTCTCTTTAGAAAAGAGAAGACACACAAGTCCAAGCAGGCTTATAATAAAAAAAATCAGGATAACAATCTTATATGCATAAGGTGGATATATAGCTCCCACCTTCCCTACTCTATCGAGGATGAGGCCTATGCCAGGCTGGAAAATAACCCCACCCAAAAATGGGAAAAGGTTAACAGTTCCGATTGAAGTTCCTGCCATACCAGCGGGAAAAAGTTCTTTCGTGGCAGCATAACCTACCGGTGCAATACCGCTTTCGGCCAAACCCATAAAGAAAAAGATCACATAGAGTAACAGGATGGGGAGCGACTGGTAATACATGTACATCAAGAGCCAGCAAATGACATGGATTATGGCGCAGCCGATGAGAACCTTTTTTCTGCTTACTAAAATATTATCAGAAAAATGTCCAAGTAACGGGCCTCCGAAAATCATTGAAAAATATATCATTGTAAGTATATTCCCTGCAGCAGGCTTTGAAAGTCTATAGGTATCCATAAGATACGGCCCTGCCCATAACTGAAAAAAACCGAAAATGCTTGTGCCTATGAAAAAAAACCAGATAGCTATTGGCCAGAAATGTTTTTCTCTTAAAACCATTGCTATATCCCTGCCAATGTCCCTGATATTTGTGGGCCTGGTTGTGCCTGCCTCAATAATAGCAGGAAATCCCCTCTCTTCCGGCCTGTCAACTACCACGAGCCATGTAACAACAGTCAAAAGGATAGTAATAATTCCAATCACAAGGAAAGTACCTCTCCACCCAAACTGTTCAGTGAGGAGCGCAAGAGGTGTTGAGGCAACCAACCCTCCAACCCCTCCGATAGCCATCAAAAGACTTGACATCCGGGCAAACTCTATCCCCTTGAACCAATTGGCAAACACTTTAAGGGATGCTACAAACATCGCTGAAACACCAAGTCCCACAAGTATTCTCGAGAAAGTAGCGAAACCAAATGTTAGAGAAAGGCCAAAAAAGATTGATCCAAGTGCAGCTATAAGTGCAAATAATGTAACTGTTTTTTTCGTTCCCCAGTAATCTGTAATAATACCCACAGGAATCTGCATTGCTGCATAGGAATAAAAATATCCGGAGGCAAGGACTCCGAGTGCGACCCCGCTAATATTAAATGATCTAATAAGTTCAGGGGCTACAACGGCAGGGCAAACCCTGTGAAAAAACACAAAGAGGTACTGAGCAGCAAGAACTGCGAAAATAAACCACCTGTACATGAGCGCTCGTTTTAGCGTCGAATCCATTCCAGGCCTCTAATGGGTAGACCCTTCTCTTGATAGGACCATCCCAGTCATCCACCTTTACTCTTCTGTCTCTCCAATCATGCTAAGAAACGCCTTGCGATCCATTTTGTCCCACTGGGAGCATAAGGCAGGTTTCCCTTTCATTATTCTCTGCATGCAAAATGAGCATAAAGGTTCACACTTTACTATCGGATCTGCCACAATACCCATTGCTTTTTTAGGCCAGAGCGGATCTGCGAACAAAACCCTCCCAAGTCCTATTGAGTCGGCCATCCCTTGCTCAAGAATGCGTTTTGCTGTTTCCGTAGTCTGTATCCTGCCAGCTGTAATAATAGGTGTCTCAGGAACTGCCTTTTTTATTAAATCTGCATAATGGACCATAAAACCTTCCTGTTTTTGCTTTTCAATATTTTCTGGCAAAGAGAACGAATCATAAGTCCCGCCTACCACTGAAAGATAAGCAATACGTCTTTTTTGCAGTTCTCTGGCTAAGAGGGCAGTTTGTTCAGGGTGTAGTCCGTCCGGCAGTTCTTCATCAGCAAGAAAGCGGTATCCAACTGGATAGTCTTGACCAACTGTGGCAAGTACCGTATCTACAACCTGTAATGGAAAGTGCATCTGATTTTCGAATGACCCCCCGTAAGCATCTCTCCGGTGGTTTGTTCGTGAGGAAAGGAACTGCACAATAAGATATCCAGTCGCTCCATGGATTTCAACCCCATCGAAACCTGCTTCTTTTACACGCTTAGTACCTTCTGCATAAGCTACCACAGTCCTTTCTATCTCCTGTACCGTCATCTCTCTGGGGAATACATTTCCGGTCTTCACTGATGAAGGTGCCAATCTATCCGGCCCATAAGCATACCTCCCTGCATGATTAATCTGAAGAAATGCGTATGTACCCTCATTGTGAATAGATTCTGCCAGCCTTGTGAGACCTGGAATATATTGATCATGATCAACTCTCAATTGGAATGGTGAGTCTGATCCGGGCAAATCAATCGCAGCATTTTCTACCACCACCATTGCAACTCCAGAAGCAGCCATTTTTTTGTAATGCTCAAGCGTTAACGGACTCACCGTTCCATCTTTATTGCTATATCCAGTAAAAAATGGGGTCATTGTAATTCGGTTCTTTAAAGAAAGTCCTTTCATCTGAAAGGGGGTAAAAAGAATCGAAGATGTGATCATAGTGTCCTCCAATATTTTAGATTTCATTATCCCATGGGTCTACGCTGAAGCCCCGCCGTCTATGAGCATCATATGTCCAGTAACAAAAGACGCTGCATCTGAACACAACCATATCACAGCTTCTGCCACTTCCTCAGCTTCACCAAACCGCCCCATGGGAATAAGTGCTTTCAACTTCCCTTCCATCGCCGGATTACGGGCAATAACCTGTTCTGTAAGGCCTACACGGATGAAGCCTGGACAGACTACATTAATTCTTATACCCTTTCTCGCATATTCAAGGGCGGCTGTTTTGGAAAGTCCTATTATTGCGTGTTTGGTTGCAGAGTAAGCAGAGTGATACTGAAAGCCCTTTAGACCAGCCGCTGAAGAGGTGTTCACTATGACTCCACCTTTTTGCTGGAGCATCTGGGGGATTTCATATCTCATGCACAACCAGACGCCTTTAAGATTAATGCTAATGACGCGATCCCATTCTTCCTCTGTGTAGTCAGCGGTTAGAAGGTCGGCACCTTCTATTCCTGCGTTGTTATGCGCACAGTCGAGCCGACCATATGTCTCAACAGTTCTTCTAATAAGCCTTTCCACATCGGCCGCATTTGAGACATCAGTTTTCACAAAGGTTGATTCACCGCCTGCACTTCTGATCATTTCTGCCGTTTCTTCACCACCCTTTACATTGACATCTGCTACTATTACCTTTGCCCCTTCCCTGGCAAATGTTATAGCAGATACCCTTCCGAGACCGGAGCCTGCACCTGTGATAAGGGCAACTTTATCTTTCAACCGTTGTGTCATTTTTGTATCCCCCAGCTAATTGATGATTTTGTACATGAAATGCAAAGGGGTGCCCTTCGTAAAAACTATCTGCTGAAGACACCCTTTTGTGTCCAAGACATTATTTTACCTATCTTTCCATTTAGGCACCGGGAATATGGCAGCCTTCGGCGCAAGGTCAGGCGGATAGACAGATACATATTTTCCATTAATAACTTGTTTAAACATAAAGTGGAAATCAATCTGGCCATTTTTATCATACTTGATAGGTGCTGAGATAATATTTCCATGCTCGCCTATCCCAAGATTTGTGGCGGCTAAAGCGTTTCTCAATTTCTCTCTGTCGGTGAAACCTGCCCGTTCCAAGGCATCCTTTAATATATAGACTGCTGCGTAAGATGACGCACATGATCCATCCATCTGAGAATTATATTTTTTTAAAAACCTATCATCAGCCTCTTTTAATCCTTTGATTTTTAAATCCCCGTGAAGTACATCTAAACAGATCATATATTCTGCAGCCTTTCCAATCTGTAGGATCTGTGGATTAGAATATCCGGCACCGATCCCAATAAACGCATCGAGATCAACCCTGAGGTCTTTCACAGTGTTTAAAATGAGTATCGCATCTTGAACATAACCTGCCCCCATGACGAAGTTGGGCTTGGCCTGTTTTAACTTCATCACTACTTGAGTCAGATCGGGTGCGTTTGCAGGATATGGGAGATCGGCAACAATATCGATTTTTGCGTCTGCCGCATATTTGCGGGCTGCCTTAGCTGTCGATTGTCCGTAAATGGTATCTTCATAAATGAGTGCCAGCTTATTACTCTTTCTGCCTGTCAACTTATTCAGATACGTAATGTAGTCTATTGTATCCCTTGAAATCCAGTCAGATTTGCCATTGTTACGGAACACATATTTGAACCCACGTTCAGTAATCTCATCAGCAACGGAAACAGGCACAATGTATGGTACCTTATATTTCTCGGCAACAGCCGTTGAGGTGAATGTTGCTGCACTCTGGTATGCCCCTATAATTGCTGTGACACCTTCTCGGATCAACTTTTCACATTCCTGCATGGCAAGATCCGGTTTGCCCTCTGTGTCTGCATCAATCAATTTAATTTTAGCGCCCCCAAGAGATTTTATACCTCCACCTGCGTTGATCTCCTCCACGGCCAGTTTTATGCCTTTTGAAATGTGAATTCCGATGGGTGCAATCGCGCCGGTCAGTGGATGGAGATTTCCCACTAAAACCTCTTTTTGGGATTCAGCAGACATTGAAGGTAAAGTTCCCAAAAAAAGAAGCATTAGAGAAAGAAAACAAATAGATGCTGACTTTAAGAATAGCTTTGTCGCTTTCATAGTATTCCCTTCCTTTGTTTGATAAAAAACATTCTGTAAATGAAAATGAGCCTCTTAATATACAATTTCTATCTATCCTTCCACTTTGGTACAGGGAAAACAGCCTTCTGGGGAGCAAGATCAGGTGGATAGACGGATACAAATTGTCCATTAATAATTTGTTTAAACATGTTGTGCCAATCAATCTGGCCATTCTTATCATACTTGATAGGTGCTGATGAGATATTGCCTTTCTCGCCTATCGCAAGATTTGTGGCGGCTAAAGCGTTTCTCAATTTCTCTCTGTCAGCGGAGCCTGCCCGTTCTAAAGCATCCTTTAATATATAGACTCCTACGTAGGATAACGAAGATGCTCCATCCATGTGAGTATTATATTTCTTAAAAAACCTTTCATCCGCCTCTTTTAAACCTTTGATTTTTAAATCCCCATTAAGTGCATCTAAACAGATCATATATTCTGCAGCCTTTCCAATTTGTAGAATTTGTGGATTCGAATATCCTGACCCTGTCCCTATAAACGCATCGAGATCAATCCTGAGATCTTTTACTCCGTTCAAAATCAGTATAGCATCTTGCACATAGCTTAACCCTATGACGAAGTTAGGTTTGGCCTGTTTTAACTTCATCAGCACTGGAGTGAGATCAGGTGCGTTTGCGGGATATGGGAGATTAGCAACAATCGCTATTTTTGCATCTGCCGCATACTTTCTTGCTGCCTTGGCTGTTGTCTGACCATAGATGGTGTCTTCATAGATAAGTGCAAGTTTATTATTCTTACTACCTGTCAACTTATTCAAATATACAATATAGTCTATTGTATCTCTTGCATTCCAATCACCTTTACCGTTATTGCGGAACACATACTTGAACCCACGTTCAGTAATCTCATCAGCAACGGAAACAGGGACAATGTATGGTACCTTATATTTCTCGGCAACAGCCGTTGAAGTAAACGTTGTTGCACTCTGGAATGCTCCTATTATTGCTGTGACACCTTCTCGGATCAATTTCTCACATTCCTGCATGGCAAGATCCGGTTTGCCTTCAGTGTCTGCATCAATTAATTTAATTTTAGCGCCTCCGAGAGATTTTATTCCACCGCTCGCATTAATCTCCTCGACGGCCAATTTTATTGCCCTTGAAATGTGTGTCCCAATGGGTGCAATCGGGCCGGTCAGCGGATGGAGGTTTCCAACCAAAACCTCTTTTGGAGGTTCAGCGGACATAGAAACGGGAGCACCCGGGAAAACAAACATTAAACTGAGAAGATAAATAGATGCCAACCTTAATACTACCTGTCTCACTTTCATGTCACTACCCCTCCTTTGTTTGATAAAAACATTCCGTAAATGAAAATGAACCTCTTAATATACAATTTCTATCTGTCCTTCCACTTTGGTGCAGGAAAAACAGCCTTCTGAGGAGCAAGATCAGGTGGATAGACGGATACAAATTTTTCATTAATAACCTGTTTAAACATATATTGAAAAACAATCTGGCCATTCTTATCGAACTTAATGCGGACTGTAGAAATATTTCCTCTCTCTCCTATCGGAATATCTGTAGCAGCCAATGCATCTCTCAACTTCTCCCTGTCGGTGGTACCTGCCCGCTCCAGAGCATCCTTTAATATATAGACTGCTGTGTAACACTGTGCAGCCCCTCCGTCAAACAACACGTTGTATTTCTTAAAAAATCTTTCGTCAGCCTCTTTTAATCCTTTGATTCTTAAATCCCCGTGAAGTGAATCTAAAGCTATCATGTACTCCCCTGCTTTCCCGGTTTGCAGTATTTGTGGAATCGAGTAGCCGGCGCCAACCCCTATAAACGCATCAAGGTCAACCCTCAGGTCTTTTACGGTGTTCAAGATGAGCATCGCATCCTGGATATAGCCTATCCCCATGACGAAGTTAGGTCTTGCCTGTTTTATCTTCATAATCACCTGAGTAAGATCAGGCGCATTTGCGGGATATGGCAGATCCGCGACGATATCAATTTTTGCGTCTGCTGCATATTTTCGCGCTGCCTTAGCTGTTGTCTGACCATATATGGTGTCTTCATAGATAAGTGCCAGTTTATTACGTTTAGTACCCGTCAGCTTATTCAGATACAGAATATAGTCTATGGTGTCTCTTGAAATCCATGTAGCTGTCCCTTGATTCCGAAAAACATACTTGAAGCCCCGCTCTGTAATCTCATCAGCGACAGAAACAGGGACAATGTAGGGTACCTTATATTTCTCAGCAATAGCTGTGGATGTAAATGTTACTGAACTTTGATAAGCCCCTATTATTGCTACGACACCCTCGCGGATCATCTTTTCGCACTCCTGCATGCCAATGTCCGGTTTTCCTTCTGTATCTCCGTCAATGATTTTGAACTTGGCACCCCCTAAAGACTTTATCCCACCGCTTGCATTAATTTCCTCTACAGCCATTTTTATTGCTCTTGAATCATGTATTCCGATGGGTGATACAGGTCCGGTCAAGGGATGAAGGTTGCCAATCAGCACTTCTTTGACACTTTGGCCGCATACAAGTAATGGAAACAGAATAAAAATGAGAGTGATGCCAAAAAACAAACTAAGGCCCGAAATGTTTGTTCCTTTGCTGCCTTTCATAATATTACCCCCTTTTTAGATTTTATCCAGTCTACTATAAAAGTAGACCAGACTCTATGCGGTTTTCCAAACGTTTTCCGCTTCTTCTAATCCTCGATCTTAAGCAAATCTTTTACGTAGTTTACACAATTCTTCACATCATAATCACGATAAATGGACAATCTCTGAGCTTGAAGTGATCCTTCCCCATGGACCGTACCAACAAACCATTCCCCTGCGAATTCAGTAGCGGTTAAATCCCTGATGAGCTTCATTACCTTCAACCTGTTCACTGCGCTTGCTCCTTTTCTCCCCCCTAAGTACCGTTCGATAAATTCTCTCGTTGCGGGATTCTTATAATCTGCTTCTGTAGGGCCGGTAATCACCAGACCACCGGCAACTTCCTGCAGTGCCTTTATGGACGCATGATAATTATTGGCAAAGAAATATTTTCCAATGTTGCAGTAAAGCGGATTGGGATAGGCTATCCCATTCTCGGTCATGATGCATCCAAGGGCCGCCGTCTTTCCGAACGTCTTTATGGTCTCTACATAAATAACAAGATCAGTGATCCTGTCTCTCAGATGCGATACACCAAGTACGCCATTGTAATCGGCAATCAACTGTGCAGCCCCAATTAACACATCTGCAAAGGGTGTTTTGTAAGAAATGCCCGTAAACCGGTGCCATGTTGCGAAACAATTTGCCAGAGCTCCGCAAAACTCCCACTCTCCATCCATAAAAATTCTCTCTTTCGGTACAAAAACATCCTCGAATATAGTCATAGCCTCAAGCGTTACATGCCCGGAACTCACAGGATAATCAAACCAATTTAGGTCACCGCGTTCCGGCCTGGAGATAATTGTTATACCTTTGGTATTTACGGGTATCGCAAAGGAGATACAATAATCATTATCTGCTTCCGTCATTGCCCTCGTCGGAATAACGATCAATTCGTTCGTGATTGGTGCAGATGTAGTGTGCACCTTGCAGCCTCTCACCACAATCCCGTCATTTCTCCGTTCAACTACTTTGAGATAATAATATGGCATTTCCTGCTCTGATGGTCGGAGGCTCCGATCCCCTTTTACGTCTGTGACTGCACCGGACATACTAAGATCATTCTCTTCCACATATTCTCTGTATTTGGCAACCCTTTCAGAATAATTTGTACCATTCTTCTTATCCATAAGGTAGGTCATCATGTTGAGGGCATTTAACGCATCAGTTCCAATCTCTTTCATAAATAATATAATGGCGCTCCCATGTTGCGTTGTTGTCTCTATCAGCTTTTGCCTTCTCAACAAATCCTCAGGACTATGGGGTAATTCAAAATACCGTCTGATCTCATTCCCCGTTGTTGGCGAGTGTGTAACTAAAAGGTCCCGCAATTCAGGTTTCTTGTCCAGTTCATAGTCTATTGCCCCATGGTTGATGGCCTTCCTAATGGATGGATGTTTTGTGATGTCATCCACGCGTTCTCCGTGGATATAGACTTCGCGGCCATCACGAAGACTCTCGATATACTGCTTTGCATCTCGTAAACCCATTGTCGTCCTCCTTAAAAATGATTTAGTAGAATCATTATATGCTTAAATACCCATATACGCTTTTCTCACCCGGTCATCGTCCAGCAAAGATTCTGCCGTTCCTTCAAGAACAACTTTTCCCCTTTCGAGAACCAAACCTCTTGCAGAACAAGTAAGTGCATAGTTTACATTCTGCTCAACAAGTAAAATAGTAGTACCCGATTCATTGATCCTTTTTATTGCTTCGAAAACTTCCTTCACAACAAGAGGGGCTAATCCTAAAGACGGCTCATCAAACATTAATAGTTTCGGGAGGGACATTAATCCCCTGCCAATGGCAACCATTTGTTGTTCTCCCCCACTGAGCGTACCAGCAAGTTGTTTTTTCCTGTCCTTTAACTTAGGAAACAGTTCAAAGACCATCTCAATGGACTCTTTCCTTTTTGCCCTCGCATTACCTTTAAGAGCACCTAACTCAAGATTCTCGAGAACCGTCATAGAGCAGAATAATTTCCTGCCTTCCGGAACCCTCACAAGACCTCTCTCTACAATTTCATGATCATTGGCACCTGTAATGTCCTTTCCTTGGAATTCTATCCTGCCTTTTTTCGGTTTTATTATGCCCGCGATAGATTTCAGAAGAGTGCTTTTCCCCGCACTGTTTGCGCCGATCACCGTTACAATCTCTCTCTGATGTATTTGCAGTGAAATGTCACTAAGTATCTGGATTTCTCCGTAAAACACATCGATATGCTCGATCTTTAACATGCTCTTGAGTCCCCTAAATATGCTTTCAATACCTCTTCATTTCTTGAGACTTCCTGCGGAGTACCTTCTGCAATTTTCCTTTCGTCATTCAAAACAATCACCCGGTGTGACAAAGACATGATTACCTTCATGTGGTGCTCAATAATAAAAATGGTTATACCTGCATAGTTGATTTTTTTTATCATGTCGATCATGGCATCTTGCTCTGTAGGGTTCAATCCTGCCATTGTTTCATCCATTAAGAGAAGCCGGGGGTATGTGGCAAGAGCTCTCGCAAATTCCAGTTTTTTCAGGCCCCCGATAGTTAGTTGAGACGGAAGCATATGTTTTTCCCCTTCGAAGTCCAACGCCCGTATGACTTCATTCGCTTTCTGCTCAGCGATTTTCTTGTCCGTGACTAATTTATAAGCTCCTATCCTGATGTTCTTAAAAATAGTAAGTTTCGGAAAGGGTTTCACAATCTGGAAGGTTCGCACAATCCCCTTCTTACAGATGAGGTGGGGTTGCAGTCCAGTGATTGCCTGTCCCTCAAATGTAATACTACCCTGATCCGGCTTGTGAAATCCCGTGATGAGATTGAACAGGGTCGTCTTACCTGCGCCATTTGGTCCTATGAGGCCCACGATCTCACCTTTGTTTACGTTGAGGCTGAGATCCTTGAAAACCGTCAGCCCCTTAAAACTCTTTTTAACATTTGTTACCTCGAGCAACGCCATCTATCGCCCCTCACCTTCCATCTTTATTTGGAAGAAGTGCTTCTTTACAAAACCAACAATACCGTCAGGTAGAAAAAGGATTGCCACCACGAGAATAACCCCGAATATTATCAGGTAGGCCCCGCTCCAGCCCCTTAAAACCTCGCGAGCAAACTCGGAGACCGGGGCGAGACAGAGGGCGCCTATAACCGGCCCCAGAATGGTTCCGATGCCGCCGAGGATCGGCCGTATTAGTATCTCTATGGAGTTACCCACTCCGAAGCAGATATGAGGGTCAAGGTAAAGTGAATACTGGGCATAAAAAGTCCCCCCGAGGGCGGTGAGAAAAGCGCTTATTGCGAGGGCGACGAGTTTATACTTGAAGGTATCAATGCCCAGGGACTGGGCAGCCTCTTCGTCTTCCCTGATAGCTTCAAAGTAGTCGCCCAGCCTGCTCCTTTGGATGAAAAAGGTAATGAGGATAATGATAACATTGAAAACGATGATGATGCCGTAATACACGCCCTTTTCGTGGAACTGAAATGTCGTAATCGATGTACCCGTCATGGGAATCAAAATACCGGAAGCCTTATTTGTTATATCCAGATTGTTGGCGCCGATCCTGAACATTTCCGCGAACGCCAGCGTAGCGAGGGCAAAGAAAGGTCCTTTCAAGCCGTACCTGAAGCAAAGAAACCCGATAAAGAGACTTATGACCATGCTTAACAGGGCACCCAGCCACATGCCAAGCCAGGGGGATATACCGAGCTTTACAAAAAGTATGGTGGAAACGTATGCCCCCACACCGAAGAATAGAGTATGACCAAAAGAAAACTGCCCCGTATATCCCGACAAAATGTTCCAACAACTCCCCAAATACGCGTAAAGGAGTGCCATAATCAATATGTGCAAGTAAACCGGGTTGGCAACCGGTAACACCAGGAATACTACCAGCAGGAAAAACGCCACTATTTTGGCCAGAATCCGGTGATTCAACGTGAGAACATTACGCACTTTTTCCTCCAAAAAAACCGGTGGGTCTAAATAAAAGAGTGAGTATAAAGATTATGTAGGTCACGAATTGTTGCATGGCCCCCGGGTGATACGTAGCCTCTATGGACTCTGCCAAGCCAATTACCAGCCCTCCAAGAAGGGCGCCCCAAAAGCTCCCAAGCCCCCCAAGGACCACGACAATAAAGGCCGTCATTACAAACACCGACCCGACAGAAGGCGACACGGGAAAGAAAGGCGTTATCATAGAGCCCGCAACGCCGATAACACCAGAGCCGATCCCAAAACAGATGAGGGAAATCCTGCGAATGTTTATGCCCACTGAGTGTGAACCCTCAATGTCGTCGGCAATCGCCCGTATTGACTTGCCCGTATCCGTCTTCTTAAGGAAAAGATAGAGCCCGACTGTCAGCAGAAGACTAAGAACGAAGGCCATTAGCTTCGGTACACTCACCATGATCTCTCCTATGAAAGCCGTGCCGGAGAATGTCGTCGGCTTAATCGTGCGATAGTCTGCAGTCCAGAGAAAGGCGACCAGATTATCGAGGGCAAGGGACAGGCCCAGGGTAAGGAGGAGCACATTTTGGGCCTCTGTGTGTTCGATCCGGGAAATCAGGAACCTCTGGATAAGCCCACCCAAGATAAAGAGAACGATAAAGCTGATCACCAGGGAATAATAAGGATGCAATCCAAACCAGACAAACAACCAGTATGAAGTATACATGCCGAGCATCATGAATGAGCCATGGGCAAAATTTATGATCTTCATGACCCCGAATATCAGGGTAAGACCTACCGCAGCGAGAGCATAGATCCCGCCCATCAGAAGACCGCTTACTATCGCCTGAATAAGAATGATGAAGAAATCACTCATAAGAACCTCAACATATTAATGCATATGCGTGTTGGCCTACATCCCCATTCCGCCATCGACCCTTATGACTGTCCCGGTGATATATTTCCCCTTGAACACGAGAAAGTTCACCATATCGGCAATCTCTTCTGGTTTGCCAGGCCGACGCATAGGAATCTCCTGGATTGCCCTCTCGATCTTATCCGGGGTATCGAAAAGAACCTCAGTCATGTCTGTCTGTATGTATCCCGGGATGATTGCATTCACCGTTATGCCTTTTGTTGCAACCTCTTTTGCTAATGACATAGTGATGCCTAAAAGACCTGCCTTTGCAGCACCGTAGGCCGTATCTCCCGGATAGCCATGAAGGGCAACGTATGAAGAAATATTAACAATTCTACCCCATTTTTTCTCCACCATGAGAGGCACTATATGTCTGCAACAATGAAAAGTGCCGTTTATCGAAGAACCAATAACAAGGTTCCAATCTTGAACTGACAGTTTTTGAATCCTGCCACCTCTGTGTATTGTGGCATTATTTATAAGGATATCAACGGTTCCCCATTTATTGATTACATAGTCGACCATATTTTTTACTTCACTATCATCTGCAACATCTGCTTTTACCACAATAGCTTCTTGTCCGGCATCCCTTATTTCTCTAACAACCTCCTCTGCTGCATCCTGTCTTGTCCGGTAATTTACAACAACAAGAACACCTTCTTTCGCCAATCCAATCGCAATTGCCTTCCCTATGCCTCTCGCCGAACCTGTTACTAAAGCAACCTTCCGTTCCATAAAGTGATTCCCCCATGCGTTAACTATTTTGTTATATATTTGAGCTGTTCCTTCATTACCTTGCCTGCCGGGTTTCTCGGGAGGTTATCGACAAATTCTACAAATTTCGGAACTTT
>CAIJOT010000273.1 GCA_903822335.1 uncultured delta proteobacterium | reverse complement strand
CGATAAGGTCTCCATATTTTATATTTGCATTTTCACAGGCCATGTAGATCGCTCTACTTAAGAAATTGCTAAATATAATCCCTATGATAACAATTACAAGAGAAACAACAATATGAGGAAAAGCGCTTGAAATCCTTGAAGTATATTCTGTGAATTGTGTTATTCCAATAAAATTTAGACCAAAAGAGAAAAAAGCAACGATAAATATCCAATATACAGCCTTGCTGAGAATCAGAGAAGGAAATGTTTTTACACCACCCTTTTCTAAGAAATTAATTATACCAACATCCTTTGCCCATTTATCAAATCTGAAAAACATTAAAAGTTTCCCAAGTAATTTTTTTATAAACCAACTGATAATAAAACCGCCTATCATCACAATAACCATAACTATTATGTTGAGAAATACTTCTGTGAAATTTTCGTATAAATCTAAAAACATATCTTTAAAAAATTCTTTCATAGAGAAAATTTTATTAGATGCAAATAGCTATGTCAATTAAATAAAAAATAACATTCTATTTTTTAATTTTTTTATGTTAGCTAAAAGTTAAAATCGAACTCTTTTCGGATATAGAAGGTGTGAGCAGTAAGGTATGGTCGGAACACTCTTTCCCTCCCCCACCCGCAAGTGGGTACCCGGCTGCGCCTCCTTACCCTTGCAACAGTTCACATCCGCTCAATCTTCGAACTTGCCCTGGGCTTCGGACAGCGAAGATTGGCCCAACCTCGGCCTGGCCGCGGGCACAACCACCAGCCTGGTACCCATCGAAGTGCTGAGATGGGTGGCCCCAAGGAATGCTCGAAGTCGCGACTCGTGTAACGGTTTAACGGCGAAGCCGCAGAGTTCTTCCGGCAAGAATATAGTTGGTTTAAAATATTTTCTCACACTTTCCCGGTCGAGGAAAGGATTGAGAACAGGAAGATTCTGGTTAAAAGCGTATTGCCTTTCCTGAACAAGAGTTCGCTTTTATCTTTTAAATCTTTCAAAAACGGTTCACTTTTATCTTTAAGATGGCATTTTTAATTTTTTTTATTGACATTCCTTTTATATTTGTTTAGGAATTTTGAAATAGTTTTTTAAAAAAGAAAGGAGGTAAGAAAACATGTCTGCAAAAGTAGATGAAGATGCCTGTACGGGATGTGGAGCATGCGCAGAGGTATGTCCTGCTGATGCTATAACCGTCGACGATGTGGCAAAGGTTGATTCTGAGCTCTGCACAGATTGTGGAGCATGCACAGATGAATGTCCTGTAGAAGCAATTTCTCTGGAAGAGTAATTTTGTTCTTCAACATATAAAAGGATGGGGGTTGCCCCATCCTTTTATATCAAAAATCCTTCCAACTTACAACCCTTTGGCAACAAGTTCAGAAATATCTAAAGCCTTCATCGTTTCTGTCTTTTCCTTATCTTTTATAGCGTCTTCCATCATAATAAGACAGTAAGGGCATGCTGTGACTACTGTATCTGCCGATAAATCAATAGCTTCATCTATCCTTAAATGGTTAATTCTCTTATGGTGCTCCTCCATCCAAATTCTACCGCCACCGCCACCGCAGCAGAAGCTCCTATCATGATTTCTCTCCATCTCTGAAAATTCGCCTTTTTTAATCTTTTCCACAATATTTCTTGGCTGGCTGTAAATCCCGTTCACCCTACCGAGATAACATGGGTCATGATATGTGATTTTCCCCTCGATAGTTGGATTTAAGGAGATTTTACCCTCATTCATTAACTTCCATATAAATTCTGCCTGATGATACACTTCAAAATTTCCCCCAACTTGAGGATATTCATTCTTCAATGTATGGTAACAATGGGGACATGTAGTAATGATCTTTTTTATGCCTAATTCATTGAGAAGTTCAACATTACCCTG
>CAIJOT010000272.1 GCA_903822335.1 uncultured delta proteobacterium | reverse complement strand
TGTTGAAGAACTGCGGCAAGCCATTGAAGCTTTTGTAGCTGTCTATGGCCCTACCGCAAAACCATTTGTATGGCGCAAGAGAGAAGTGAAGGGATCACAACTGAGAAATACTATCGTTAACTTATGCAATTAGGCACTAGAGAGTTTTCCTGACAGGAAAGAACTCGAAAAAATAAACAAAGAGATCAAATTGACCGATCCCCTTCCTCTTTTCTCGGATGAACAGAATACGGAAATATCAAAAATTCCCGTGATAAAAAAAACAACAGCCTTTGAAGCCCAGTCATTGGAGGAGGAACTCAAGCGTTTTATCGAAAGAACTATAGGAGGGGAAAACACACTGCAACGCGAAGGATTGCGGAGAGATTGTCATCTTTTAATCTTCTTACTCGGTTTCGACGGAACAGGGACAAAAACTCTCGAAAAGGTGGGCAGAACGTTCAAACTCACCCGTGAGCGGGTAAGGCAGATCCAAAGCAAGAGTCTGAGCAAGATAGGGAGATTCCAAAAATCACACCAAGTCGAACTTCCCTTTTTAGATCGAGCCATTTCACAAGTTTTAAGCTTAATCCCAGTCAAGAAAGAAATAGCGGAATCTTCTCTTGCACTAGCTGGTATATCAGAGAAAAGCTTCCTTCTTAGTGGCCTCAGGAAGGCCGCTTTACTCACTGAAAAAATACTTGGATTTGAAATCATAGAGCAAGAAAAGGTTTATTATGCCATCCCTCTTGGTACTCGGAAGGCACCCAAAACCATCATGCACTTTGCCAAAAGGGCTATAGAGCACTATGGGGTCGCTACAATAGATGATATTGCTTCCATGTCATCGGAAAAAATGGGGCGGGAAATCACGCCAGAATTTGTTACTTTAATATTATCCTCAAAGAAAGATTTATCTTGGCTTGATAGTGAAAATAATTGGTTCTGGTTCTCGACTGTACCCAGAAACCAGTTAATCTACCTTATGCGGAAGATATTATCCGTCTCTAGTCCTATCGACGTATCTATCCTGAGGGCGGGCATCGGGAGGAACCATAGAATGCAAGGGTTCATGCCTCCCCGCCATGTGCTTCTAGAGCTCTGCAGACAGCTTTCCTGGTGCAAAGTAGACGGCAGGACGATTGAGACCAAGCTCAACTGGGAAGAAGAGCTCAAAGGAAGCACGGAATGGGCACTTTGCGCCGCCTTAAAAGAACAAGGACCTATTATGAGGAAAGAGGATCTCGAGAAAACCTGTCTTGAGTTGGGCATGAAGTATAACACTTTAAATGCATATCTCACCTTTTCTCCTATTATTCACCGTTTCGCCATTAGTGTTTACGGTCTCAGAGGTGCAAAAGTGCCTCCAGGATTTGTGGAATCGCTGGTTTCAGATATAGACCGCACAAAAAGAAAGACCCTTTTGGACTCTGGGTGGACCGAAGACGGGAGCATATGGATTTCCCATAGGGTGTCTGAAGGAATGCTGAAAAACGGCGTATTCACTATCCCTGCTGGTATGAAGAAATACTTGGAAGGCACATATACCTTGAAAACAATAGATGGGGTTAATATCGGTAGTTTCAGGATAAAGGATAATGCCGGATGGAGCCTTGGTGGTTTTTATAGACGTCGTGGCGCAGAGGAGGGCGATTACATGCTGATGCTCTTTGATATCAAATCGAGGGTGGCATGGATCGCTCTTGGTGAAGACGAAGGTGTGCTTGAAATGTTCAGGAAACAGGATACAGAGGAAGAGGAATAGTTGGAAGGGAAGGCATAGAGGAAATGATAATTACGGATTGAAATCTGTTACAAAGAGGGGGATGGTTAAAATAATGCTTTCAATAAGTAATAGATAATGCTGACTTAAAAACCCAACGCTTGCTTTGTAGGTGCAAGAACCAACCGGTATTCACCAAGTCTGTCGAGTTGCATTCTGATTCTTAAAATTCCAATTCTGTATTCTGACTGCTGACTTCTCTATTCATTTTTTGATACTTTCCCAGTCCTTCAAGAACCTTTCAAGCCCTATATCTGTTAAGGGATGGCTCATGAGCTGCTTCAGAACATTGAAGGGTATCGTAGCAATATCTGCACCAATAATTGCTGCTTGAAGAACATGGAGAGGGTGTCTGATGCTCGCAACGATAATTTCAGTTTCATAACCGTAGTTTGAAAATATAGTAATAGTATCTTCTATTACCTCCATCCCTCTCGCCGATATATCGTCAAGTCTCCCTATGAAGGGACTTACATAATCAGCGCCAGCTTTTGCTGCAATCAAAGCCTGGACCGGTTGGAATATGAGGGTTACATTCGTTTTAATCCCCTCCTGCGAGAGTACCCTCACTGCCTTCATCCCTTCTTCAGTCATGGGGATTTTTATCACAGTGTTTGTGCCTAAAGACGATAATTTCCTCGCTTCTTCACACATCCCCTTTGAATCTTTTGCAATTACTTCAAGACTTACAGGCCCTTCAACGATAGATAGGATTTCTTTTATAGTTCTTTGCGGGTCTTTCTTTTCCTTTGAAAGTAATGTGGGATTGGTGGTTACCCCGTCAACGAGACCCATTTCAATGCCTTTTTTGATCTCTTCAATATTGGCTGTATCGATAAAAAATTTCATGTATCCCTCCTACCTATTTTTATATTTATCAGAAAATTTTCTATATTCCTTGTCTTTTCCCATGAACTACCCCGCAGCAGAGCTGCGAGGTATCTGGAATACAGAATACAGTAGTCAGAAGTCAGAATTTTTTTGAAGATATTTTAATCCCCCCTTCTGGGTTCTGAATTCTGGATTCTTACCCCGAAGCAGAGCTTCGAGGAATTCTTTTGATTAAACGTATTGAAAAGAGATTTTTTCAGCAAATCAGCTGCCTCCTGTCAATCCATTATTCTTTGTGCGGCTTTATGATAACCTTCAAACAGTTTTTGCCCTCACCGGCAGCTATAAATCCTTTTGCAATCTCTTCAAGGCTAAATCTATGTGTAATCATGTCTTTTACATCAACATTTCCGGCTCTGATCAACTCCATGGCCTGTACATTATCAAGCGGAGCAGCTCCATAACAGGTTTTAAGGCTTATATCATTTCTCCAGAAAGGATTGAAATCTATATTGAGCATCTCTCCAGGATTTGGCACTGCAAAGAATAGAATACTTCCACCCCGGTCAACCGATTGCAATGCCTGCTGCGCAGCAGACAATACCCCTGCGCAAACTATCACCTTGTCAGCAAGACGGCCATTATTTATCTCTTTTATAGAACCTGGTATATCTCCATCAGCTCGTA
The DNA here is from genome assembly GCA_903822335.1 of uncultured delta proteobacterium. Classification (GTDB taxonomy): domain Bacteria; phylum Desulfobacterota; class Syntrophorhabdia; order Syntrophorhabdales; family Syntrophorhabdaceae; genus CAIJOT01. The sequence goes on along the minus strand of CAIJOT010000272.1, from coordinate 12,459 downwards.
TCGTCTTTTCCGCACCGAATCTTTTTGCTGCCTCCAACCTGTAATCATCGATATCCGTTGCGATAATCCTCCCGGCGCCCAGAGCACGGGCCAGTTTGATCATAAGCAAGCCTGCAATTCCACAACCAAGAACCAACAGGGTATCGCCGGGTTTCAGGGCGGCAGCCCTCAGCCCCCTGACTATAGTCCCTAACGGCTCAATAAATGATCCTTGCTCGTAGGACATTTCGTCAGGTAGAAGAAGCGTTCCGGTATCAATACTTTTTCCGGAGACCCTTAAGTATTCTGAAAACCCGCCCGGGTTAAAATTGTTCTTTGTCTGGAAAACCTGGCACGCAGTTTGATGGCCAGTCAAGCACCAGTGGCATTCGTCACAAGGAACATGGTGTGTGGTAAATACCCTGTCACCTCTTTTGAATTTTGTAACCTCTCCTCCAACCTCAACTACCTCACCGGTCAGTTCATGGCCCAGAACAAGAGGCGCCTTTTTAATACGGTACCACTCCAGAACATCGCTGCCACATATGCCGCTTGCCATAACTTTGACGAGAATATCCTTTTTGCCAACCATAGGAACCGGCAGTTCCTCTACTTCGACCTTGCTGTTGTTATAATACATTCCCACACGCATGCTTAATTTATCCTTGCTTTGCCTCATTCTTCTCTGTCATAAAGAAGTCATACGCTGCTTTCGGCTTTTCTCCTTCATGAACGATCTTTCTTAACGCCTTAATCATGGCAACAGGTGATTCAGATTGAAAAATATTACGTCCCATATCTACTCCGGCTGCTCCATCCTGGATAGCATTGTAAGCCATGATCAGGGCATCAAGCTCCGGAAGTTTTTTGCCTCCTGCAATAACAATTGGTACCGGGCATGCGGCTACTACCGTGTCAAAATCTTCTGGTACATAATAGGTTTTCACATACGTGACACCGAGTTCTGCGATGATTCGCGAAGCAAGCCGCATGTATTTGGCATCCCGGCTCATCTCTTTACCCACTGCGGTGACACCCAGAACGGGAATACCATAACGGTTACCCATATCCACAAGACGGGTCATGTTGTGTATTGTTTGTGTTTCCATTTTACCGCCAATAAAGACCTGAACAGCCATGGCTGCCACATTCAAACGGATGGCTTCGTCTATATCTATGGCAATCTGCTCGTTTGAGAGTTCACTTAAAATACTGGGTCCCCCACTGGCTCTCAACACTATTCCCTTGTCAAAAGTGGGAGGGATAATTGTCCGGAGGATGCCCCGGGTAAGCATCAGGGTGTCTGCATAAGGTAAAAGCGGCAGGATAGTAACATCCACACGCTCCAGTCCTGTGGTTGGACCTTGGAAATATCCATGGTCAATGGCCAGCATAACCGTCTTGCCTGACCTGGGATCGAATATCCTGGATAGACGGTTTTTCATTCCCCAATCTATGGAGTTGCAGCCCTTCAGGAAGAAAGGTTCACTCTTGGCTGGAACGTCCACATAAAACTGTTTTTCCTTTTCAGATTCATCAGCTTCTGGCATGATTATTTACTCCTTTCTATATTTTAATGAAAAGCTATATCATCCCAAGAGGTAAAATTTTTTCATCCTCTTCTTCCATAAGGGAATCTTTTAGATTAAAAAAGTGTGTCCATAAATCTAAATAAATTTTTATCATTATACTGCAAGCTGAAATTTCTGAAATTTTAGCCCCACGAGTGTTCTTTGTCAATGAAAATTCAGGGTTCTGTTTTCATTTATCGCTACCTGAGGATGCAAGGATTTAATCAAAAGAATTCCTCGAAGCTCTGCTTCGGGGTAGTTCATTCCATGACCTCTTTCCTGTCTTTCATTAATTGTATTTTTTGCCCATCGTCGATATACGAAAGAAATTCGTTCAATGGTTTGTTGAATGAAGGGTGAATAATTTCAGGGCTTATTTCAAGACACGGGACAATGGCAAACTTTCTTTTGTGGAGTTCAGGGTGGGGTATTTTTAAGGATGGGCTATCAAGGATTAAGTCTCCAAATAGAAGTATATCGAGGTCTATTGTTCTGGAGCCGTCTCTGATTGTCCTTGTTCTACCCATTTTATCTTCAATTCTGTGAAGAAGTCCTAACAGATCGAGAGGGGTGCCAACCCATGTGATACAAATGGCACAGTTTATAAAGTCATTCTGTTCAACGTCTGAGACTGGTGATGTATGGTATAAGGATGATGTGGATTTGAGTTTCGCCCTGCTGTCCTTAATTATTTCTTTTATACTTTCGATACAGTTTTCAGAACTGTTCCCGATATTTGATCCAATTCCTATAAAAACCTTTTTATCCACAACAATTATTGGGAAGGCTTGTCTTTATCCTTGTTATCTTTGGGTGGGGAGACACTTTTTTCGTCAGGTTCCTGTGTTGCCTTCTTAAAACTCTTTATTCCTTTACCAATTGCCCCTCCAATTTCTGGAAGCTTTCCTGCCCCAAAAACCAGAAGGATTATTATCAATATTACAACAAGCTCGGGAAACCCAAGGCCAAACATATCTTTCCTCTCTCCCTACAATATCACTTTCTGATAATCGTAGTCAATGTTTTTCATTGCCTTACTTCTTGATACACCGGCAGGCTTTTATAAATCGTTGACTATCCTTGGAATTTGATTTAAAAATATATATGGCCTTTATTGAAATTAGAACTTACCCTGACCCGATTTTAAGAAAACTCGCAAAGCCTGTGAAGCATATTACAGACGAGATATGCAAGCTTTCAGAGGACATGATAGAAACAATGCGTTTGTCGAATGGTGCAGGACTTGCTGCGAACCAGGTAGGTGTGCCAGTCAGGCTTATTGTGATAGACACACATTTAAGCAAGGACAACATACCCATCGTACTTTTAAACCCTACTATTGTAGAATCAGAGTCTGAAGATATTACGGAAGAGGGGTGTTTGAGCGTGCCGCGTTTTTATGAGTTTGTGAAAAGGGCAAAGAAGGTTTTGGCACGAGGGGTGAATCTAAAGGAAGAGCCTCTGGAGATAGAGTGTGAAGGACAGTTAGCGAGGGCTTTACAACATGAGATTGACCATTTAAACGGAATACTCTTTATTGACCACCTGAGTCCGGTTAAGAGAAACCTTTTTAAAAAGAAATACGTACAGAATCCTAAATGAACATAGTTTTTTTTGGTTCATCAAGTTTTTCAGTACCTCCATTAAATTCCATCTCATCTTTTGTTTCATGTGTGGTGACAAAAAAGGCGAAACCAAAGGGGAGGGGATACCTGCTCGAAGATAACGAGGTAAAAAAAACAGCTATTAACCTTCACCTTCCCTTCATAGAAATAGAAACCTTTAAGGATGAATCCATACACCAATTGGAACAATTAAGACCTGAGTTATTCGTTGTGGCATCTTTTGGTCTTATTGTGCCAAAATGGGTATTGGATTTGCCTACTGTCGGGTCAATAAACGTACATCCATCATTGCTCCCCATATATAGAGGCCCGTCGCCTATTCAGTGGGCAATTCTGAATGGCGAAGCAAAAACAGGTATCACATTGATAAAGATGAATGAGAAGATGGATGCGGGAAACGTAATGTATCAGGAACATGTAGCAATTAATCAGGAAGACAATATGATTACCCTGTCGGAAAGGCTCTCCAGGAGGGTTGCTGAAATACTTCCCGAAATTATTGATTATATAAGTATCGAAGGGATGATGGAAGGCATTGAACAAAAACATGAATATGCTACTTACACCCCTATCATTACAAAAGAGATGGGTAAAATAGACTGGCATAAAAGTGCCATCGAAATAGCAAGACAGGTCAGGGCCTTTATTCTCTGGCCAACGGCATATACATTCCTTGACAACCTGATGTTGAAAGTGTTTGATGCTGAGTTAGAAGGCACCAAGGAGAAGAAAGAGTCAGGCGTCATTCTGGATATCAATAAAGACGGGATTCTGGTATCTACCGCCGCTGGGATTCTGGTCATAAAAGAGGTTCAGTTAGAGAACAGAAAGAGGATGAAAGCCTTTCAGTTTGCACAGGGTTACAGAAATTTAATGGGAAAAACATTGGAGTGATGCACAGTGGGTGCATTTTTTTGTTGACATAATGAGGTCATTACTTTTATCATCAAACTGGTATGGTATATATTTCAATGATAATCAGGGAGCTATGAAGAGATTTCTTACATTTTTTATATGCCTGTTTTTTGTAGCAGGATGCTCTACAAGTGGTGAGGTTGTAAAAAACGATAATTCCCATCTCAATAGCACTGTCACTTCATATAAGATTATCGAACCAACCAAGGCTGAACCCGTTAAAGTAGTCAAAAATGAAGCGGGAAACAAGGTTGAAAAGAAAACAGAGGCAGTGAGTAAGCAAGTTGCTGTTGCACCAAACAATGAACAGCAGACCGTCGAAGAAGAGGATGATATCACATTACTATTAGAGCCTGATGATTTTCAGGGTTTTGACATACCCATTGTGTTTAACGATGCTGTCAAATACTACGTTGGTTATTTTACAACAGAAAAGAAAAAGGTATTTGGTAACTGGCTGAAGAGAGCGAGACGTTATGTTCCTATCATCAAGGAAATATTAAAAGAGAACGGCATGCCTGAAGATCTTGTCTACCTTGCTATGATAGAAAGTGGTTTCAGTCCGAAAGCATATTCTCCAAAGAAGGCGAGTGGGCCATGGCAGTTTATATACTCCACAGGAGGTAGATTCGGGCTCAGGGTAAACTACTGGATAGATGAGAGGAGAGACCCTGAAAAATCGACTGTAGCTGCTGCGAAGTATTTAAGAGCCCTTTTCAATCAATTTGGATGCTGGTATCTCGCAGCGGCTGGATATAATGCAGGTGAAGGAAGGGTTGAAAAGGCAATTGCAAAGCATAACACGAATGATTTTTGGGAACTTGCGAAATATAATGCCCTTCCAAGAGAAACCAGGGAATATATCCCGAAGCTTATCGCTGCAGCAATCATAGCGAAAGACCCAGAAAAATATGGTTTTGGTAGTATAACATACGATGACCCTGTAAGGTTTGAAGAGGTTCATATGCCGAAGGGAACTTTATTGAAAGTTATAGCAAAGGCGAATTCTATGGATTTAGCATATTTGAAATCCTTAAACCCAGAGATTTTAAGAGGCATTACACCGCCGAATCTCAACAATTACGCCATTAAACTGCCATCCCCTGTGAATATAGAGGATTTTCATAAAAACCTGGAAATGGCTCTGAGTAGCGAGAAAAAAGTCAAAGATGTAGCGACCTATAAAGTAAAAAAGAAAGACACATTGGCCAAAATTTTAAAGAGATACAGGCTGGAACAGGAGGATATTTATTTAGTCAATGATTGTGAAGAAGGGCTGAAAATAAAACCTGGGATGGTTTTAAACATACCGAAATTTTACGGACCTTCAGGCAAAAAAGAAGTTGTAGCAAAGAACGTACACAGAGAAAGTACCGAAGCAAAGCCTGATAAAAAGGAAAAACAGTATAAACAGGCACAACAGGCCAAGCCTGAAAAACAAGAGCAATCCAGGACATACCACATCGTAAAGAAAGGCGAGACGCTTTCAACAATATCGAATAAATACGGTATTGATGTAGCAAGCCTTAAGATCGTAAATAATTTGAAAAACGATAAAGTGTATCCAAATATGAAGTTGAAACTTGTTAAACATGTGCAGAAGAAGGATAAAAAAGACGTAAAGTACCACATCGTAAAGAAAGGCGAGACGCTTTCAACAATATCGAATAAATACGGTATTGATGTAGCAAGCCTTAAGATCGTAAATAATTTGAAAAACGATAAAGTGTATCCAAATATGAAGTTGAAAATCGTCAAAGAAGAAGGTTAATTTTCAACGAAATCCGTAACTATTTACACTCAATGAAAAAGATTATGGTTCGGCAAAGAGGAGTTTTCATGGTATTTATTGCACTCTTTTGTGTTGTTATTTCGTGTTTTGCATGCAGTATTCCTCGCTGCGACAATAACAGAATAATCAGTGAATTTAGAGCAAAGGTTCTACCAGACACATCATGGGCTGAATATAAGTTTCCTTTATATTTTACCACAGGTTAAACTAAAGAATGTTTTTTTGGCTCTCGGAAAAGGAAAAATACAACATTACGAGTTATGCTTTTAGTTACTTTATGACAAGTGACCTTGGAGTTTACGATTCAGTGGTAAAAGCCATAAAAATGGTCAAACCAAAAAAGGTCAGAAAGGATGGTTCATTAAAGATATCCAAGTCCACACTTCTTGAATTACAGTTGAGGGTTAAGAACATGCTTTAAGGGTGTTTAAAAACATACTGATATTAAAGGAATTATATAGATGAGATGGTGAGGTGAATTTTATACCTTCAGGACGAGGTTGATCATATCACCACGTGAAAAACCCATGGCATGAAAGAACTGTAAAAGATCCCAGTCGTTCCAGTTTACAAGTGTATAAATTGTATCTACGCTGTATGTTCTCAGGTTTGTTATCAATGCATTGGCAAGTACTCTTGCTATGCCTCTATTTTGATAGTCAGGGTCAATGCCTATTGTGTCAATCCAGCCGATGTTATTCGGAACATTAAATTCCCAGCCGCTCACCTCACCAAGTATAAAACCTACAACCTTTCCATCAATCTCTAAAACAAGCGAAGCATCTGGAGGTCTTGTTTCCGCCTGTTTTATTATTTTTGTAACCCAGTAGTCTCTTCTCGTTTCTCCAAGCACTTTTGTATCAATCTCTACAATATAATCCAAATCCTCTTTTACCATTTGCCTGACACTGAGTTTATCGGAAAAATTACTCATTCTTCACCTCTGGTGGTGCTTGGATTGTGCTTGTAATTTTTTTAACATACGATAGTTAAGGTGTCAATAAAAAATGCTTTATTTGTGAATATGATGACATGTCAATAATTGGAAATCAGACATCTTTCATTCTGACAGGCAAGTATGTGTATTACTTTTTGTACTCTTTCCTGTAATCTCTGTATTCTTTTTGTTTTTATCACACAAAGTATCTTCTTATCCGTTGCCCAGAGTTTAATAAAATAGTCTTCAGTGATAAAATAGTTCTTTGCATCTTCGTATTGTGAACCCATTTGCAATTCCCCGGTATATGACGCAAGCATTATCCTTGTCTTAGTATAAAAGGGGAGGGTTTCTTCAAAAGAACCATAATTTATGATTACATCAGTTTCAGTCTTCTTCTGGTTGGCTATATTGCCCAGGATTTTTGTTGTATTAAGCCAGTCAACTGTTTTCATATTGAGTAGCAACATACATATAATAAAAAAGGAAAATATCGTAAGGGTTGAAAATACAATTTGAAAGGTGTTTGTCTTCTTGAGGTAGAATAAACCTATTAGGATAATTGAAATCAAAGAGATCCCTATCAAGAACCCTTTTAATCCTTTCACGACATCAATGGCCTCTGTTGAGATTTTACCTATCCATGTATTGAAGGTATTGCCTGTGCATAAAAATGCTGACACCGATAAGATGAGAAACAGGGCTATGTAAACAATAACCTCTTTGTTTCTGTCTATGAGGTCTTTCCATTTTTCATGGAAAAAGCAACCGATAATAATGCTTAGGGAAGGAAAGATTGGCAAGATATAGGGAGGTAGCTTTGATCGTGAGAAGCTAAAAAAAACAAATACCACGAGTGTCCATATGAAGAATAACCTTAACTCCTGTTTTCGCCATAGACTCACCATACCCCTCGGTATAAATAGAGACCAGGGAAACATGCCACCAAAGAGAACGGGGAAAAAATAGAAGATAGAGCCTGTTCTTTTATGTTTCGTGGTAAGAAACCTGAGAAAGTGCTGATCAATGAAGAAAAAATAAAAGAAGTCTTTTTCTCTTAAAGAGATCGCAAGTAACCATGGAAGTGTTATAATCCCATATATCAGTATACCCCACCCCCATTTCATTGCTCTTAAAAAGGACATTTTCTTTTCAGTAAAGAGAAATATAAGAATCGTTATGCCTACAAGTAGAATGGCAACAGGTCCTTTTGCAAGCGTAGCAAAAGCAAGGGCAGCATAAAAAAGATACAGGAAAAGGGGTATTTTTTCTCGATAGTAACCATAAAAAAACAGGAGAGAGAGAAATAACCATAGAGAGAAGAACATATCTAAAGTTACTATCCTTGCCATTGCAAAAAACCCGAAAGATGAAATAAGTATAAGCGAAGATAAAAACGCAACCTCTTCTTTAAACCACCTTCTTATAAAAAAGTATAAGATTATAATGCATAAAAAGGCGGACAGGGCATTCGGAAACCTGAAAGACCACTCATTTACCCCGAACGCTTTATATGATAGGGCAACAGCCCAATAAAAAAGTGGCGGTTTTTCAAAATACCTCACATAATTCAAGTGTGGCACCACATAGTCGTTTAATTCAATCATCTCCCTCGGTATTTCTGCATATCTCCCCTCGTCAGGTTCTTTTAAGGAATAGTCACCGATGCCATGAAAAAAGAAGATGTATGAGAGAAGGAGAATGGTGATTATATGTTTCATGCTTTTAGCGTTTTTTCCCATAGAAGAATTGCCCTATATTTTTTGTTTATAGTGTGCAAAGACCATTACTGTATCCCCGATCTTATCTTCAAATAGTACGTCCACACTTGTGAATGCACCGTATACTTCGTTCATATCTCTTTTTCTTGTAAGTATGAAAAATTCTCTCAACTCCCCGTGCAGTTTTAGCAATTCATTCATGCTGTGCTCGTCTACATGAATAGCATATGTCCCGATATAATATACATATATGCCCCTCATGCTTCCATAGTAGACCCATGGGGTGCCATTTTTGACAAATGGTTTTATCTTCTCGCACATAGTTTTCGGGGATTTGTAAAGATTCAATTTGCTGTAAAGAGATACATTTGCAATCATGTAGAACAATACCACAAGGGAGAATAGGGCAATAAACGCATGGAATATTTTTTTATTCCGTAAGAAACACAACAGGGTAACAGAAAAAACTATGGATAGCACGCCACAGAGTATACGTTCACCATAGAATTCAGGGTAGATGGTGGTTTTATAGAAGAAAAGAAGTCCACCGAGGGTGAGAAAGATCATTGAAAGAAACGTCAATATAATAAGGTTATACTTACTTTTTTCTTTAGTAAATCCGAAAGAGGCTACGAATGAAATAGATGGTAATACAGGCAGCATATACTTACTTATCTTACCTGAAGAGAAAGAGAGGAAGATGAACATCCATAAAAACCAGATAAGGAAAAACTTTGTTTTAGTATCATGCTTGAACTCAGAAAAAGTCAGATAGATACCAAAGGGCAGGAATAAACTCCAGGGGAAAAAATCCAAGGGTAGGGTAGTCAGGTAGTAATACACCGGTCTTTTATGGCTCCATGCATCAAAGAACCTTATAAGATTCTGATGGATGATATTTTCATAAAGGTATGGCAAGCCCTCCTTGAAATAAACTGCCGCATACCATGGTAAGACAATTACCATAAGAAGGAGGATGCCTATATATGTTTCCTTCATTTTGAAGATATTGAAATTCTTTTCCAGGAGTAAATATATAATAATAACAGGCATTACCAGAATAATTGAAAGAGGGCCTTTTGTCATAAATGCGAGACCTGAAAAAAGAAAAAAGAGATAGAAAAAGCTTTTTTTGTGGGAATGGTGGAACCAGAAGAAGGAAAGAAGACTGCTTATAGTAAATACAGCGAAGATCATGTCCACCTGAAGGTAACGTGCCTGCCAGTAATAGAGAGGAGCACTTGTCAGTATAAAGGTGGATAATAGCGCTTTTTCTGTTTCAAAGAATTTTCTTATGGTTATAAAAAAGAACATTCCGCACAGGAGAGCGAAAAGACTTGTTGGAATTCTCAGAGATGTTTCATCTTTTGCCCAATAGAGAGCCTTTTTTGATGCATGGATTATGTAGTAGAAAAAAGGTGGTTTTTCACTATATGGCGTGCCATTCAGATGGGGAACAACATAATTGTAATCTAATTCTTTAACGACCTCTGCAAAATCACCTTCATCAGGAGCCCAAAAATCCCTTGATTGCAGGTTGGAAAAATAAAGGCAGGAGCTGATAATACAGATGATAAGCAATAGCCTTTTCATCTGAATTTCTCAGGTTTTATCAGCATACTTTCTTACGACCTTATCGAGTGCGTCAAGGGCATTATTGATAGTCTCTGTATTGAGAATATATTCATCAGATAAGGCTATCGGTACTGCTGTACCATAGGTTATCTCCCTCATATCTCTCTCTTCGAAAGCGTCAGTCGAATCATCTGACCTGCCTCGCAATGCTATCCTATTTTGCCTCATGTGTCGTGGGGTAAGAAAAGCGACTACAATACATTTTGCCTCTCTTTTTATAAGTTCTATTTCAGGCCAGGAACGCATACCCTCCAAGAGGACGGTTTTGTTCATCGAGGCGAGAGCAGAAGAGAGAACTTGCCTTGTAACACCCATGCCATCATCACCCCTCAGTTCTGTAGATACAACGCTGGTATTTTCTGGGTTTGGTTCAAGACCCCGCCTTTTTACCTCGCTACGAACTATATCCCCTGAAGCAAAATACGGTATATTTTTTGACCTTGCATAATGCCTAGCTATATTCTTTCCTGATGCTGGCATCCCGACGATAACAAAAATAACCATAAATCCTCCATAATATAAGTTTACCGGTTTACTCGTTGATTGGTTTACTCATCAATCACTCAACTAATTGCATCAGAAAAAAAGGGGTAGACTGTAAGCTGGGTTCTGTTTCCCGCCTATGGCGGGACGGTGATCATTTCTCTCACGATTCAGGTTGCCCTGAATCTTTTGCGGCCTACCCGGGTTAAAAGACGGGCTTTCCTCGCTGCCATTTCTGACAGCTCCCTGTTTGGCCTTGCATCGGATGGGGTTTGCCAAGCTCCCGTGTCACCACGGGACTGGTGAGCTCTTACCTCACCTTTTCACCCTTACCCCGCTGTAGCGGAGCGGTGTATTTTCTGTTGCACTTTCCTTAGGGTTGCCCCCAGTCCCTGTTAAGGACCATCCTGTCCCTTGATGCCCAGACTTTCCTCCCCGTTGAACGGGGCGACCACCCGTCTACCCCTTTTTTTAATCGCATCCTTTGCAAGTTTATCTGCTAATCTATTTTCTTCTCTCGGTATATATTGTAACGCAAAACTGGTGAAATTTCTTATAATTTTTTTTATTTCCTCAACGTATACTTTCAAACCTACGTTTTTGACTCTGTATTTCCCGAGAACCTGGTTAGCAACGAGAAGGGAATCAGTATACACAGATATATATTTTATCGAAGATTGTTCAGCTTTTCGGAGCGCCCGTATCAGCGCCTCATATTCAGCCATATTATTCGTCATGTGACCGAGGTAGATACTGTCTCTGAATAGTTCATTCCCGTTGTTATCGAATGCAACTATACCAGCCCCAGACGCTCCAGGATTACAGGAGGATGCTCCATCGATGTATATATGCCATTCCATTATACTTCTTCTATGAAATAGAATATCCTGTTACAACTCGGGCATTTTATGAGTTGTTTATTTCTTGTGACTTCGATAAAGAGTTGCGGGGGGATGTTCATAAAACATCCAAGGCATAAGCCATTTTTTACATTCACTACCGCTATTCCATTTCTTTTCTCAATAAGCATGTTATAGGTTGCCCTTAGATTCTCGTCAATAATAGAAAGCAGATTATCCTTTTCTTGCTTTAGCTTCATGATAGTTTTATCTATGGAACTCATTTCTTTTTCTAATTTGTTTTTCTCAGTTTCGACTTCTTTTTCCCTTTTTTTCAGATGAGCCAATGAAGAGTCGTAATCTTTTTTCCATTCCTCCACCTTTTCCATTATTATAATAATCTCTTCCTCTGTTGTATCATTTGTCTGTTTTGCTCCTTCAATTTCTTTTAATAATGCCTGATATTCCTTGTTTGTTTTCACTTCATAGAGTCTTGATTCATATTTTTTAATCTTTTCTTTTTCTACATCTAACTCTTTTTCCTTTTTTCTTCTTTCTTTTTCCAGCTCATCTATAATCTGTTTTTCTTTCTCAACCTTATCTCTTGTTTCTTTTATCTCTTTATCCATCTCCTCAATCTTTTTGGGTGACAGCAGTACTTTTCTTTCATTTTCAGCGATTTCTATATCTATTTTCTGTGCTTCATAAATGGTTTTGAGTTCTTGTTCCAATTTGGTCCCTCCATAAATTTAAAGGGGGTGTGCCTTATGGTACACCCCCTTATAAAACATCTCTATTCTTTTTTACAATAAACTCTTTAACCATATATATATTTTTATTGGGCCCACCTGGGCTCGAACCAGGGGCCTACCGGTTATGAGCCGGTGGCTCTTCCAACTGAGCTATGGGCCCTTTCTTATCAATAAAATAACCGATATTGTTTTGCTTTGTCAAGGGCGTAT
>CAIJOT010000271.1 GCA_903822335.1 uncultured delta proteobacterium | reverse complement strand
TTCAAAGAGCTCAAGGATATCGGCAAGGTTCCTCAGGACCACGTGATCTGCGCCCATACCTACGACGGTGCTCTGACCCACATGACTTTCCGAGAGAATGCCTGCAAATTCATACGAGAGCGTACCACTGCGGGAGATGATCCCCACGCGACCTGGTGCAAAGAGGGATGCGGGCATAATGCCCATTTTCCCCTTTCCCGGGACGAGGATGCCGGGGGTTGTGGGTCCAAGTGCAAAGATCCCCTTTTTAATGGCGTAAATACGCATTTTGATCACATCCTTCACAGGAATGTGTTCAGGGACGACGACAATGAGTTTGATTCCTGCATCAATGGTCTCCAGAAAGGCGTCGAGCACGAAAGCGGCGGGAACAAAAAAGACTGACGCATTGGCCCCTGTCTCCTTCACAGCCTCCTCAACACTGTCAAAAACAGGCACTCCTTCGACGGTGGAACCCCCCTTGCCAGGGGTGACGCCTCCCACGACCTTTGTCCCATATTCGAGCATCCAATGGGTCTGGGTGCTTCCGATACGACCGGTGATACCCTGTACAATCACACGGGTAGAATCGTCAATTAATATGCTCATCTCTAACCTCTCCCCACAAGTTTATATAACCGTTCAATGGCCTTTTCAGTTGCTGCCTCGGTGACCACATGGACCCCGGCAGCGCGAAAAATCTCCCAGGTCTCCTCCTGGTGGTTTCCGAGGGCTTTGGCGACGATGGGAATCTTGACGTTGTGTTCCTTGATGTATCGGGCCACGCCTTTGGCGCCTTCATGGATGGGGTTGATGCCGCCGTAGACATTTATGAATATCGCCCTGAGGTCAGGCTTCATCATGACGAGTTCCATACACCGGTACAGCAGATCAGCCGTAATACCCCCTCCTGTCTCAAGGAAATTGGCCGGTTTCATCTTTTCACCAATGATGTCCATGGAGGCCATGCCAAGCCCCGCCCCGGAGGAGATAAGCCCGATGTCCCCGTCGAGGTCTACATAGGTGACACCGATCTCCCTACCTCTCCGCTCAAGGAGGTTCTCGATCCGGTCAACGCGATCCGGCAAAGGAAAGCGGATCCGTGAAAGGGCAGAATCGTCCACCTCCAGCACTGCATCAACGGCAAGCAATCCTCCGTTGGGAAGCACGGCAAGGGGGTTGATCTCAGCAATGATGACCTCGTAACGTAGCGCCACGTGGTAAAGCTGGCCAATCACATCAGTCCAGGCAGCGATGAGTTGCTGTTTGAGACCGAGCATCCTCAGGATGGTGCGGGCCTGGTACGGGTAATAGCCAAAAGAGGGGTCAATATGAATTGCCGCGATCTTTTCTGGTGAAGTCTTCGCCGTTTCTTCGATAAGCACGCCACCTTCAGTGCTGACCACAATGACCGGCGTGCCCGAATAGCCATCCACCGTAATACCTACATAGAGTTCTTTTGCGATCTCCGCCTTCTCACAGACGAGAATCTTTCTTACAGGGAGACCTTTGATCTCTGAGCTGAGCAGCGCATCTGCGACGTCTTTCAATTCGTCCGGTGTGGATGCCACCTTGATGCCGCCTGCAAGGCCACGGCCGCCTACAAGGACCTGTGCCTTCAGCATGACGGGATACCCTATTTCTCCGGCCACATGAAGGGCTTCATGCATGGTCCCTGCAACACCACGGCGCGGGACGGGTATACGGTTCTGTTCAAAAATGTCTAACGCCTCATATTCATGAAGTCTCATAGCAGTTCCTGCCCCTTTGAATGGATTGTATGATTGCCTGCATACCTTAAATACCTATGCAATGCGCAAGTATAAAATTGCTTATTGCCTGATGTCAATAAAAAAATTAAAAAATTAATTGCAAATTTAATTTAATTGATATAGAATATGGTATGTCTCAACATAACACAGGAAAGGGTGAAAAAATGTCTCAGCGTAAGACAGAAAAGGGTGAAAAGCACCAGGAAGATAGTAGCCAGATTGCCTATCAGAAAATCCGGCATATGCTTTACGTTAAGGAGCTTGTACCGGGTCAGAAGATTGCCTACCGGGAACTTGCCGAGAAGCTTCAATTGAGCCCGACCCCGATCATTCAGGCACTCAAATGGCTGGAATTGCAGGGGTTTGTGCACCATGAACCGAACCGGGGCTACTCCATGGCACCCTTCAGTCTCAAAGAGATAGAAGAACTTTACGAGCTCCGCGAACTTATCGAGCCGTCGTTGATTCCTGCCACTATCCAGTGTATTGACAAAGAAGGTGTTCGTGAGCTCAAGGCGGCACTGGAGGCACATCTGTCAGCAGAAAGGGAATTCTATCTAAAGGAAAGACTTTTTAAGAACAGGGAATTTCACATGACCCTGGCCTCCCTTTCAGGGAAGGAGACGCAGATACGCATACTACAGAACGTGTTCGACATGTTGTTCCTAAAATATGGTGGGAACTACTTTCCCACGGCATCGCTTACGGCCACCGACCAGGAACATCAGGAGATATACGATGCCGTTGCGTTGAGAAGTCTCGAAAGAGCCCAGACAGTGCTCAAAAACCACCTCACCAACGTGAAGGTGCAGGTTCTGTCGAGTGTCCGGAAGATATTAGCGGAGCAGGAACGGTCTCCATTCTGAAGCGCACGTAAAAATTATTCTATATAAGGAGGTACACAGCATGGGTCTTAAAACAAAAGAGGAATATATCGAATCAATACGGGCTCTCAAACCCACGGCATACATGTTCGGGGAGCACATTACCAACGTAGTGGATAACCCGCGCATTCGTGCGGGGATCGAGGCAACAGCAGCCACCTATGAGCTGGCTAATATGCCTGAAAACAAGGAGCTCATGGTCACCGTGAGCCCGCTCATCAATGAGCCGGTGAGCCGTTTTACCCTGCCGCCCTCAAGTGTCGAGGACCTGGTAGCACGGGTGAAGGTGAACCGTAAGGTAGCCAACTACGTAGGGACATGCCATCAGCGGTGCACAGGACTGGATTGCCTTTCCACCCTGGCCATAGTGACCTATGACATCGATAAAAAGTACGGCACCAGCTACAACAAAAATTATATAGAATTCCTGAAGCATATGCAGAAGAATGACCTCACCGGAAATGCCGGCGTCACCGATGTAAAAGGCGACCGTTCCCTCAATCCCCACGAGCAGGTCGATAAAGATATGTTTCTTCGTGTCGTTGAAAAACGGGACGACGGGATCGTTGTGCGCGGAGCCAAGGCACATCAGACAGGATCTCTTTCCTCCCATGAAATCATCGTAATCCCCACCAGAGCAATGAGTAAGGCGGACAAGGATTACTCTGTCTCCTTTGCCATTCCCTCCGATACGAAGGGGTTGATACACGTGGTCGGCAGGTCCACCCTGGATATGCGTGAACTGGACGGCTGCGATATCGGCAATGTCTACTATTCCAAATACTGTCCCACCCTGATCTTTGACGACGTCTTTGTTCCGTGGGAACGCGTCTTCATGTGCGGCGAAACGGAGTTTGCGTCCGAAATGGTCATAAAATTCTCTTCCTTCCATCGCCAGAGCCATGGGGGATGCAAGTCGGGCAAAATTGATTGCATGGTCGGCACGGCCCTCACGATGATGGACTACAACGGAACCACCAAGGCCGGCCATCTCAAGCAAAAGGTCATCGACATGATCCACAGGGCGGAAACCCTTTACGGATGCTGTCTTGCCTCTTCTTATGAAGGCCGGGAACAGCCCTCGGGAAACTACTTCATCGACACTGTGCTCGCCAATGCCTCCAAGATCCACGAGGGCAAGGAAATGGCTGAGGCTACCAGGCTGATGATAGACGCCTGCGGCGGGTTTGTGGCAGACCTGCCATCAGACAGGGATTTTGAGAACCCTGAAATCGGCGCCCTTTTGAAGAAATACCTGAAAGGCGTTGATAGCGTTCCCGTTGAAAACCGGATCAAGATGTACAGACTTGCGGAAAAGCTGGCCCTGGAGAGTGCTGATACGATTTCCGATATCCATGGCGGCGGCTCACCGGAGGCCCACCGCGTGACCATTTTCCGCGAAACCGACATAGAGAGCAAGAAAAAAGCCGCGAAACGTTTGGCAGGAATCAAAAGCTGACAGACCTTGTTCGGTTATGTCTGCACGACATACATTGGTGAGGTACCCCATAGCGGAGTGATATTCCCGGCAGAAAGTAAAAAACGGAAGGGTATACGCTTTTTGTGAGATAGCAAGCACTCCCATACAGTGAATTTCTTTTTCCTAAATTTTCTGGTAATATATCGCAACGGGGAGAGCAGTTTTGAAGGAGATGCACATGACGGAAAAAAGATGTCCCTACATTGACAGGGAATGCGGGAACTGGTGCAGGTTCTTAGACAAAGAGAAAAACTGTACA
>CAIJOT010000270.1 GCA_903822335.1 uncultured delta proteobacterium | reverse complement strand
TTTTCCAACCTTCACCTTGTGGGAAAAGAGGTCTTCCTTTACCTTTATGACCTCTATCACCTTTGCTTTCCCGGAAGACCATTCAACAAAACCCTTATCACCAACCTGTCCACCACTTTCTGCATAAAAGGGCGTTTGGTCAAAGAAAAGTTCCCCTTCTTCTCCCTCTTTGATCTCCTCCACCAAGCGTTCATCCTTCACGATGCCCAAAATAGTGGCGCTCACTTCAAGCGTTTCATATCCCATGAAAACGTTTCGTATGCCCCCCTTCACCACAGCAACATGTCCATCACCCCACGTTTCCCCTTTGATCTTTGAGGCAGTCCTTGACCTCACCTTCTGGTCTTTCAATGCATGCTCAAAACCATTTATGTCCACTGAAAGACCATCCTCTTCTGCCATTTCCTCTGTAATATCGAGAGGAAAACCATAGGTATCGTATAACTTATACACAAGATCTCCTGGTATAATCTTCTCTCCCTTTTGCTTGATATCCCTCATAATCTCTTCATACAACCTCATCCCTATATTCAACGTCTCCAGAAACCTCTCCTCTTCGCCTTTAATGACACGGACTATATAGGGGTGATTATTTTTCACTTCAGGATATACATCCTCCATAATGTTCACAATTGCCCCGGATAGATCATAGAGAAACTCCTTTTCAATGCCTATCTTTTTCCCATACCGGAGGGCCCGCCTGATTATCCTCCTGAGCACATAACCTCTTCCCTCTTTAGAAGGCAAAACACCATCGTTTATGATAAAGGTGGCACCCCTTACATGGTCTGTTATCACCCTCATCGCAACATCTATTTTTTCATCTTCCCCGTAAATGCAACGGGAAACGTCCTCTAACCTCTTCAATACCGGAATAAAAAGATCAGTCTCATAATTTCCGATTTTACCCTGCAATATAGAGACAATTCTTTCAAGCCCCATGCCTGTATCTATGGAAGGACATGGTAATTTCCTCATTTCCCCGTCTTTCATCCTTTCAAACTCCATAAATACAAGATTCCATATTTCCAAGTATCTATCGCAATCACAGCCCGCTTTACAGGTGGGTAACTTGCAACCTACGTTCTCTCCCAGGTCATAGATGATTTCAGAACATGGACCACATGGACCTTCGTCTCCCATAGACCAGAAATTGTCCTTTTCACCAAGTCTGACAATCCTGTCCTCCTTCACACCAATGTTTTTCCATATAGCCTCAGCATCCGGGTCATCTTTATACACCGTTATCCACATTCTGCTCTTATCGAGTTTGAGAACATGTGTGAGAAATTCCCACGCATAGGCAATTGCCTCTTTTTTAAAATAATCCCCGAAAGAAAAATTGCCCAGCATCTCAAAAAACGTATGATGCCTCAACGTTCTTCCAATATTTTCAAGGTCATTATGCTTGCCCCCTGCCCTCACACACTTCTGACAGGATGTTGCCTTGGTGTATTCTCTTTTTTCAATCCCGAGGAATACATTCTTAAACTGGACCATCCCTGCATTTACAAAAAGTAATGTAGGGTCTTTCTCCGGCACCAGAGAAGAACTTTGTACGATTGTATGGTCATTACCGGAAAAAAAATCTAAAAATCTCTTCCTTATTTCTCCCGATATCACAACTCACCTTTCTTTAACTCAATATGGGCAAATATCTTGTCTTCAATTTCTTTCACAATGTCACCGTGTTTTATTAGAAATTCTTTAGCATTCTCCCTTCCCTGGCCTATTCTCGCATCACCATAGGAATACCAGGTGCCTGTTTTATCTACAATTCCCATATCTACGCCTACATCTAATATATCCCCTTCCTTTGATATGCCCTCTCCAAATATTATATCGAATTCCACCTCTTTAAATGGCGGAGCAAGCTTATTCTTTACCACTTTGACGCGTGTCCTGTTTCCCACCACCTCCTGCCCATCCTTGATCGATGCGATCCTTCTAATGTCAAGCCTGACAGACGAGTAGAATTTTAATGCATTCCCGCCAGTTGTAGTTTCAGGATTTCCAAACATGATCCCTATCTTTTGCCTGATCTGGTTGATGAATATCACGGTAGTCAAGGACTTACTTATCGCTGCGGTAAGTTTCCGGAGTGCCTGGGACATGAGCCGTGCCTGTAATCCCATGTGTGCATCCCCCATCTCTCCCTCAATCTCGGCCCTCGGCACAAGCGCTGCTACAGAGTCTATAACAACAATATCTACAGCGCCGCTTCTCACAAGAATCTCGACGATCTCAAGTGCCTGCTCGCCCGTATCGGGTTGAGAAATAAGGAGGTCATCGGTGTTCACGCCAATCCTATGTGCATAATTTACGTCCAAGGCATGTTCTGCATCAATAAAGGCAGCCGCACCGCCCGTTTTCTGAATCTCACTGACAACCTCTAATGCCAACGTTGTCTTTCCCGATGCCTCAGGCCCATATATCTCAACCACCCTTCCTCTCGGTAAACCACCAATCCCAAGGGCAATATCAAGGGAAATAGAACCGGTTGAGACTACGGGAACTGCTTCGATCGGTTTTTCGCCGAGTTTCATGATAGAGCCTTTTCCGAAAAGTTTCTCGATTTGTGTTACCGCCATATCTAATGCCTTTGTCTTGTTATTCTCTTCCTTCACTCTCCTCACCTCCAAGTTTTATCTCCCACACAGGGTTATATATTGCCCCTTCCCTCGTGAGGGTACTGCTGAAAAGCACAAGATTATCCAACACAAAACTCTTCTCCTCCAGCCTCGTCATATCCCTATCCAATAGGGGCATTGGCATCTTCCTTCTTCCAAGTGTAACATGGGGGGTAAAGTCCCTTTTCTCCTTTTCAACGCCTATCATTGAAAGGCTGTCCTCTATATCATTGAATATGCCTCGTATGTTGTCAACTCCCTTTTCCATTGTTACCACAATCACCCTTGCCCTCTTTTTGCCTGGAAAAGCGTCTATCCCCTTTAATGTTACTACAAAAGGGGCATACCTTTTTTCAATATGCGATATGGTCTCTCTTATTTTGAATGCCTTCGTCTCTTCAATCTCACCAAAAAATTTTAATGTAACATGCTGTCCTTCTCTGTTAACCCATTTTACCCCGTCCATATGTATTGCCATACTTTTTGTAATACTCTGGAGATAAGTCCTTATCTCGCCCGGAATTTCTAACGCGATAAATGCCCTCATTCGAGTCTGCCCTCTAAAGCATCAAGGACCATCTTCAAGGCCTCCTCTGATGTCTGTTGTTTTATCTCTATCCTGTCACCACTAAATAAAAATTTACGGACAAAAACCCCTTCTTTGCTGGCAAGACCAATATACACAGTGCCAACAGGTTTTTCAGGTGTACCACCTCCAGGACCTGCAATGCCCGTTACTGAAAGTGCCACATCCACGTCTGTTACCTCTCTTACCCCCTGTGCCATCAATTGAGCTACTTCATAACTCACCGCCCCTGCCTTCGCTATCATTTCTTCAGGAACAAAGAGGAATAACTCCTTTGCATCATTACTATAAGTCACAAAACCCATCTCAAAGTATTCTGATGCCCCCTGAACATTCGTAATCCTGTTTGCAATAAGGCCACCTGTGCACGATTCTGCTACTGCTATTTTCAATGATTTCTCTTTCAGTATACGGCCTATTCTCTCCTCTAACATCATGCTAATTTCCCCCACACTACAAGGACAAGGTTTGCGAATATGCCAGCGAGAATATCGTCTGCAACTATACCATACCCCTTTCCAAGGTCTTCGATTTTTTTTATCGGGTATGGTTTTATTATATCAAAAACCCTGAAGAGAACAAACCCTATGAGTATATTTAAGATAGTAGCCTTGTGTCCTGCCATGGTGACAAACATACCTGCCATTTCATCTATTACTATGTATCCTGGATCTCTCCCATCAAGCTTCAGCATGTTAATACAAATAATAGAGAATATGATAAAGCAACAAACAAAAATCAGGTTGATGAATATAGAGTGGAAAGGGAACAGGTACACCAGAACACACCCGAGAACTGATGCATATGTCCCAGGTGCAAAGGGCAGATAACCTATAAAACCACAGCTGGTAAGAAAAAGTAACAGTTTTTGTATCTTTTCATTCATGCCGTTTAACCTTTAACCCCTCTCATGTATCCTTCATCATATATCATGTGCTTCCCCGTACACCTTCTTATCATCAAACACCCTTTTGCCTGCAATTTTCCAGCCTTTTTTCCATATTCTGTAGAAACAGCTCCAGAATCCTGTATGGCATGCCGCAACCTTTTGATCAACCATCAACAGCAGCGTGTCGTTATCGCAATCGAGGTATATTGATTTGACCTCCTGTGTATGTCCTGAAGTCTCCCCTTTCAACCATATCTTTCTCCTCGACCTTGAAAAATAATGTGCTTTTTTTGTATGTAACGTCAGTTCAAAGGCTTCCTTGTTCATATATGCAACCATGAGCACGTCCTTTGTCTGAAAATCCTGAACCACAACAGGTACGAGCCCTCTCTCATCCCATTTTATTTCTTCCATCATGCCCCCTCACAGCCTGACGTTTACGCCCTTTTCTCTCAGGTATTTTTTTGCATCTATTACTGTATATTCTCGATAGTGAAATATTGATGCGGCGAGCACTGCATCTGCCTTTGCCTCTACAAGACCTTCATAAAGATGTTCGAGCGTCCCTACCCCTCCTGAAGCAATCACCGGTATGTTCACTGCTTCTGAGATGGCCCTCGTCAATGCTATATCAAATCCTATTTTCGTTCCATCCCTGTCCATACTCGTCAAAAGTATCTCGCCTGCACCGAGCTTTTCCACCATTATTGCCCATTGCACAGCATTAACACCTGTTGGTCTCCTTCCACCGTATGTAAAGACCTCAAAGCTGTCACCTTTTCGTTTCGCATCAATCGCTATACATATACACTGGCTACCGAATATCTCACTCGCTTCCCTCACAAATTCAGGAGACTCAACTGCCGCTGTGTTCACCGCTACCTTGTCAGCCCCGGCAAGCAATATATCCCTTATATCCTGAATATTTTTGATGCCACCACCTACGGTAAGAGGCATAAACACTTCATGGGCAACCCTTTCAACGACATCTACTATCGTCCTTCTCTTCTCATGGGATGCGGTAATATCGAGGAAGCACAACTCATCAGCCATCTGTTCCTCATAGGTCTTTGCATTGGTGACAGGGTCACCTGCATCCCTAAGCTTCACAAAGTTTATGCCTTTCACTACCCTGCCCTCCATCACATCAAGGCAGGGTATTATCCTCTTAGTCAGCATATTCAACTGCCTCCTCTATCCGTATCAAACCCTCATACACCGCTTTACCTAAAATTACTCCCCAGACGCCCATTTCTTTCAGTCTCTTTACATCGTCAATGCTTGCTACACCACCACTTGCAATCAAAGGGAGTGTGGTCATTTCCAACATCTGCTTCATGCCTTCATAATCAGGCCCTGAGAGCATTCCATCCCTTGCAATACTCGTGCAGAGAATGGCTATTATACCAATCTGCTCTGATGCTTTAAGAATTCCCCTAATATCCTTGTTCACAGAGGTTTTCCAACCCCTCACCATGGGTTTCCCCTCATATACATCAAGGCCAAGAATAATATTGTCAAATTTTTCAAGACCCTGAAAGAACACCTCGTCCTCGAGGGCTTGAGTACCAACAATAATCCCGTTGACACTGGACTCGCTATAATCCTTTATGTCCTCCTCTCTCCTTATCCCTCCACCCACCTCCATATAACCATTCACTTCGTGCCTTATCTCTTTTATCAGATTCCGGTTTGCGGGAAGGCCTGTTCTTGCCCCATCGAGGTCTATTATATGGAAATCCCTCGCACCTTTTTTGATCATCTCCTGAATCTTGGATAGAGGATCTTGACTATACACGGTTACTTTAGAGAAATCTCCCTTCATCAGCCTCACACATTGACCACCTATCAGGTCCATGGCAAAAAGGGCTTTCATTCTCTCTCCTCTAAAAGATAATATAATCCAGCGTCAATGCCTTCTGCAGACAATTCATCAGCGGTCACCCATCTCCCCCCTCTTCGCAAAAATTTCCCGAGATTGAGAACATTTTCGCTCAATGCTTGCTGATCCTCATCAAACACAAAGACCTGTTGTACGGCATTATCTTCCATAAGATGCATATGGAAACCCACACCTGCTGGCTTTTCTACGGCAAAGTTACCGCCTTTCCTTTCTATAAACTTATAGATTAAAACGCTGATGTATGTTTTCTTCTCTTTACCTTCTCCATAACCCATACCCTTTTCTGTGAATTTCTCTTTTATCTGTCTTTTTATAATCACTTCCGCATCCTTATGGATACCCCGAACCTTTATGCGTCGTCCACAATACTTACATTTATCAATATCAGGATTATCTACCCTTTCCACATAGACTTCCAGATCCCCAATCCCATGAGATAAGTTGACAGACAAAAAGATCGCCACCCATAACATTATGAGTACACACAGCGGTAGAGACTTAGGAAAACCTTTCTTCAAAACAAACATACATAATTCTATAAGAAAACCTGCTCAAAGGGAAGGGGAAAAACTTTGTTTATATTATCTGAAGATACTCAAAACAGTGTTGTAAAGGAGAACAACATTGAGGACAATGAGGAGGGCAGTGGCTATATAAGTTATGGCATTCATCCAGAGTGAATTTTTAAAGTCACCCATAAGTTCTTTCCTGTTTATGAGTTGCACCATAAA
Source organism: uncultured delta proteobacterium (assembly GCA_903822335.1). Taxonomy (GTDB): domain Bacteria; phylum Desulfobacterota; class Syntrophorhabdia; order Syntrophorhabdales; family Syntrophorhabdaceae; genus CAIJOT01. The sequence continues at coordinate 18,419 of CAIJOT010000270.1, read as the reverse complement.
AATCAAAACCACAGGAAGAAGCATACAGTTTATTATTTGTGTAAACCACATCACCTTGATAAGGGGTAGGTCTGGTATCAGTACTATTGAAGCACCCAGCACAAGTATGATGGTAAATATGGACATAAATTGTGGAGCATCCCTGAACCCCTTTCCTATACCTGCCTCCCAACCCATTGCCTCACATATATAATAGGTGGTGGCAAGGGGTAAAATACAACCGGAAAAAAGAGATGCATTGGCAAGGCCAATAGCAAAGAGTATATAGGCGTGTTCACCGGCTAAAGGTTTTAACGAAAGCGCGGCTTCTTCTGCAGAATCAATTCTAATACCTGCGGGAAAAAGTGTAGCACCGCAGGCCACGATGATAAAAAATGCAACTACACCCATCATGATGCCCCCAAAAACTACATCTATTTTTGACGCCCACCAGTCTTCCTTCCTGAGACCCTTCTCAACAACACCTGACTGTAAAAAAAATTGCTGCCATGGCGTGATTGAAGTACCAATGATGCTCACGATTATAATCAGGTAGTCATTGTTCCATTGCACAGTAGGTGTTACGGTTTTTCTCAGCACCTCGTTCCAGTCAGGTTTTGCGAGAAAAGCAGAGATGATGTAGGTAACATAGATAAAACAGACAACCAGAAAGATCTTTTCAAAAATACTGTAACGCCATCGTATGACAAGAAACCATATGAAGCAAGCCCCGATTGGGATAGAGATATACTTGCTTATGCTAAATAACTCCATGCTTGCAGCCCAACCAGAGAATTCTGCCATGGTATTGCCTAAGTTTGTAAAGAACAGGGATACCATTACCCAGAATGCTGTTCTGATACCATAGTTTTCCCTTATCAGATCTGCGAGGCCCTTTCCCGTTACCATGCCCATCCTTGCTGACATCTCCTGGAGAATGATAAGGAGAAAAACAGTAGGAATCAGAGTCCACAGAAGGTTATACCCATATCGTGCCCCTGCAATGGAATAGATCGCAATACCACCAGCATCATTGTCTATGTTGGAGGTGATTATTGCCGGACCAACAAGGGAAAGAAGTATAAATAATTTTCTGTATTTAAACATGCCCACTTATATCATAGAAGTTTTTCGGTTTCAATTTAAAAAAACCCTTGACAAACTATACTGTTACGAGTATAAATCTCTAAAGTGGTAAATAGTGTTATAAGGTGGGATAATGTTTGCGGGAAGGTTTGAGTACGCTATAGACGATAAAAGCAGGGTGAGTATACCTTCGAAGTTCAGGGAGGTGCTCTCAACAAACTATGATATGAGGCTCATACTCACCAATCTTGACGGCTGTATCGTCGCCTACCCGTATCAGGAATGGGTCAACATACAGGAAAGGATATCAAACCTTGGAACAATGAAGAAAGAGGCACGGGTCTTTCTTCGGTTTTATTATTCGGGGGTTTCAGAGTGCCCCATTGACAAACTCGGCAGAGTTCTCATACCACAGTCTTTAAAAACCTACGCAAACATCAAAAAGAACGTAGCCATTATTGGGATGAACCGAAAGATTGAGATATGGGCACAGGAAACATGGGAAGAATTGGTGAAAAAGGCAACTTCCGACCTTGAGCAAATGGTAGATATCGTGTCGGAACTTGGTCTTTGATGGGCATTGTACATATACCTGTTCTTCTTGAAGCAGTAGCAGACAATCTGGTTAGTGATGAAAGTAATCTGTTCGTGGATACAACAATTGGCGGGGCAGGTCACTCATACTACCTGCTGGAGAGGCATAGAAATTTAAAATTAGTGGGTATAGATGTAGACGAATATGCACTGACGATGGCTGAAGAAAGACTCAGTGTATTTAAAGACAGGGTAAGGTTGATCAGGGGAAATTTTAGCGGCGTAAAGGAGATTTTAAACAGCATGGGGGTTTCATCTATTGGCAGTATCCTTTTTGACCTTGGTCTTTCCACTTACCAGATTCTGGGAAAAAGGGGTTTCAGTTTCCACGATGAGGTCTTCCTTGACATGAGGATGGATAATAGAGAAACATTAACTGCATACGACGTTGTCAATAGCTATAGTTACGATGAGTTGATAAGGATTCTGGAAACCTATGGGGAAGAAAACAGGCCTTCCAAAATAGCAAGGGCAATCATAGAAGAGCGAAAGAAAAAACCAATATCTACCGCAAAGGAATTAAGCACAATTATACAAAAAACAAAAAAAAGAAGGGGGAGGTTAAACCCTGCAACAAAAACCTTTCAGGCCGTGAGGATAGAGGTGAATAGTGAGCTGAAAAATATCAAGACAGGTATTGCAGGGGCAATAGATATGCTCGTTCCGAAAGGGAGAATCGGGGTTATATCCTTCCATTCATTAGAGGACAGGCTGATAAAAGAAGCGTTTAAAGGTTCCCCCATGCTAAAGGTACTTACAAAAAAACCCATTAGGCCTGACAGGCTTGAAATAAAAAACAACCCAGGTTCAAGGAGTGCCAAACTAAGGATAGCAGAGAAAATATAATCGGGGGGCATCATGGAGAAGGTGTATGTTTCAATTAAGCAAGAAACAGGACACAGGGGTTTTCACTCCCTGTTGTTCTTTTTTCTCTGTCTTATCATCTTTACCTTTATCTCATTCTTCATGAGGGGCGCTTATAACGAATTAAGAGAAGAGGTTATCGAAAGCTTAAGGAATGAGAGAGAGGTTATCGAGATGAATAATACATTGAAAACAGAACTTGCCGGTACCACCCGGGCACGGTATCTTGAATTTAAAACAAAAGAAAGGCTTGGGTTAAAAAAACCAAAGGAAGAAGAAGTAGTGGTATTGAGATGAATAAAAGGGCTAATAGAAAAGCCTTTTTCATCTGTATAGCGATATGTTTGATCTATGTATCATTGGGTATAAGGCTTCCTGAAAAAATTAGCACCCGAAGGATTGCTGATGGGCATGAGATAAAACCGAAGAATATGAACCTATCTATCACCAAATCCACACCTGACATCACACACAACTCATCTTCGACACAGACTATACCCAATACTGCAGAAACCACAGGGAACACACCTGATACTACACATTCATCGATATCTCAAAATGTACATAATGTGAGACAGGATGAATCTCTTTTTGAACCATCCTTCTTTATATCAATCCCCATAGTATGCCTTGCAATCAAGGAGGGAATAATAGAAAGGGAGGGTTTGATTTTCATAAAGAAAGGTGGTTACAATAATATGAGTTGTAAAAAACCCATCGATATACTGAAGGATAGAGACGAAGAAGGTTTAAAAAGCATCGCAAAAATCATAGGAAAAAAACAGTTACTGGATATCCTGAAAAAAGAAGGGGTTACACATCAGGGTGAATTAAATGCAGAGGATATTATACTTGGCAAAAACTACAGGTTAGAAAAGAAAAAGATACTATCCTTCTATCATGGCTATGTTTCTGATGATTACAACAGGCTGTTCCCCTTTGTTGTTGGCAGTGTTGGGATAATAAAAAATAAGGGGGACTTTACATTCATACATACGAAGGATGGCGTGAAGGAACATCATGCGGACGAGGATTCAGAGTGGTTGATGCCCAATTTAGTAAACCTCTCAATGAAGACAGCTATTGAAAAACTTACCATGCATACGTCGAAGATTAAGGTATATGGAAGTGGCAATGTGGTAGAGCAATACCCAAAACCTTTTGAAAAAACAAGAGGGGAAACAGAATGTGTCATCTACGGGAGGACATATAAGTAGTGAAACTGATTGATTTGATTACTGGTATGCCTGTTACCTTCATAAAAGGTGATACAGATGTTGACATTACAGGGATAACAAAAGATTCGCGGGCTGTACAGGAAGGATATATGTTTTTTGCGATGAATAAGAATGAGGCATACATTGAGGACGCCCAAAGGAGGGGTGCAAGTGTTATTGTGTCAGAAAACTCATTGAACACGCCTTTTCCCCGTACAATCATCACGGAAGACATTAAGGAACTCCATGGAAGAATCGCTTCAAAGTATTATGGTTTTCCATCGAAAAAACTCCAGGTCGTCGGTATTACAGGGACAAATGGCAAAACAACAACGAGTTATATCATTGAGTCAATATTACAACATGCAGGCAAAAAAGCAGGTCTCATTGGCACCATATCATACAGGTATGATGGTCATGTATTGAAAGCAGAGAACACTACGCCAGGGGCCACAGAGATACATGGTTTATTAAAGGATATGTATACATCTCAGGTCGAATGCGTGGTAATGGAGGTATCATCCCATGCCCTTGATCAGAAAAGGGTTGAAGGCGTTGAGTTTGACATAGGTATATTTACAAACCTTACCCATGATCACCTCGATTATCATAGAGATTTTGAAAATTACAAAAAGGCGAAGGAACTTTTATTCAATCATTATCTCAAAGAAAGCAGTAAGGAGAAGAGATACGCCATCTTGAATATCGATGATCCAAGTGCCCGGGGGTTTATCCCTGATGCGCCGGTGGAGACCTTTTTCTATAGTATGAAAGGGAAAACAGATGCATACCTTTCAAATTATGAAGAAGATATTCATGGTTTCAAACTCGAGCTTTCTCTCATGGAAACACAAATTTCAATAAAAGCGCCTCTCGTGGGTATTTTTAATGCATCTAATATCCTTGCCTCCTGCCTTTTCGGTTATGTGGCAGGCATCCCATACGAAGTTATAAAAAAGGGTGTGGAAGCGTTAGAAGGTGTGCCTGGAAGGGTAGAAAGGGTAAGGAATGAAAAGGGAATCTTTATTTTTATAGATTATGCCCATACACCGGATGCACTGAAAAAGGTAATGGAAATGCTCAACCGTTTAAAACAGGGGAGATTGATAGTGATATTTGGCTGTGGTGGCGACAGGGATACCTCAAAGAGACCCATTATGGGTGAGATTGCATCTCGCCATGCGGATTTTACCATCATTACATCTGACAACCCGAGGAGCGAAGATCCAAAAAAGATTATAGAGGATATAAAGACAGGATTTCATGGCAGTTCCTTTAAGATAATTGAAGACAGAAGAGATGCTATTCTCGAGGGAATAACAATGGCAAGGGAGAAGGATGTGCTGTTGGTTGCCGGTAAGGGGCATGAAGATTACCAGATTATAGGTAACAACATATACCATTTCAGCGATAGAGAGGTGATTGAGGAGTCTCTGAATGTGGCATCTGGATGAGGTTTTGAGGGCTGTAAAAGGCACCCCATATATGGTTGAAAAGGATACATTTTCTGGTATCTCAACAGATTCGAGAAGTATCACAGAGGGTGAGCTTTTCATACCCCTTACAGGAAAAAATTATGATGGTCATGTGTATATAGATGAATCATACAGAAAATCTCATGGAGGTTCAATCTGTGAGAGGAAAAGGGAAGAGATATATAGAAAATCACAGGGGACTATCATTCTTGTGGATGATGCTATGAAGGCACTTTTAGACCTTGCACGAAACAAAAGGGAACGGATGAAAGGTATATTCATCGCTATCACAGGAAGTAATGGAAAAACTACAACCAAAGAAATATTAGTCAGTATGATAGGGAGTGCCTTTCCCGTTGCATATAATGAAAAGAATTACAACAACACGATCGGCGTTTCAAAAACGATCCTGTCAATAAACAGCGAGCCAGAGTTCTGTATCCTCGAGCTCGGAACGAACAGCAGAGGAGAGATAAGGCAACTTGCCGAGGTTACTCAGCCTGATATATCGTTGATTACCAATATCAACCCTGCGCACCTTGAAGGCCTCAATGACCTTGAAGGTGTTCTTGAAGAAAAGCTCGATTTATTCTACCTCACAAAGGAGGGCGGCAAGGTACTCGTGAATGCGGACGACCCTTACATTCTACCCCGTTACAGTGATTTCACCCATAGGTCTTACACATTCGGCATTCACAATAACGCTGATTTTCAACTATCTGTTGGTGAAGACCTTGGATGGTTTGGTTTTAATATTACCCTCAAGTTTTTCGACGATGAACTAAAAACATGGACAAGTCTTTTAGGAAAATACAACCTCTATAACATACTATCCGCCTCCTCTATTGCATACAACGTTGGCCTCGATAAAAAATTTATAAAAGAATCGATAGAGAAATTCAGCTCTTACACAATGAGGTTCAAACCAGTACAATCGAAAAAAGGATACACTGTGGTAGATGACTCATACAATGCAAATCCGTCTTCCATGGAATGGGCAATCAATACCCTCCTGAGCCTCCCATGCAGTGGTAAAAGGATTGTAATCCTTGGAGATATGAAAGAACTTGGGGAAAAGAGCTCATACTACCACCGGGAACTCGGGAGATTCCTGAAGGAAAGCAGTATACCAATGGTCTTACTGATAGGCGGAGAGATACAAGAGACATTCCAAGAATTGGGAGAAGGGAAGTCGAAATTATTTACGGATAAGGAATCGCTTATAGAGTATGTAACAGAAACGGTAGAAGCAGGAGACGTTGTGCTTGTGAAGGGTTCACGGCTTTCGAAAATGGAGGAAATTGTGGAGGCGCTCATTTAGATGTTCTACCATATCCTTTATCCACTCCATATAAAGTTCACAGTCTTTAACGTATTCAGGTATATCACTTTTCGAACAGTGCTCGCAATTCTTTCTGCCCTGATCATAAGCTTTTTCCTCACCCCTTATGTGATAAGGAAATTTAACGAATGGAAGATCAAAAGTGATAAAAGGGAAGATGTGCCTGAGAGGCATATAGAAAAAAAGGGAACACCCACCATGGGTGGTTTTGTAATTCTCGTCTCTACCATCATACCAACCTTACTCTGGGCAGATTTGAGAAACTACTACATATGGATAGTGACCTTCACCCTCTTATCCTTTGGTGGCATAGGCTTTATGGATGACATAAAAAAACTGAGAAGCGCAAACGGGAAAGGCATCTCGGGAAGGACTAAATTGTATCTTCAAATCTTTTTCGCTTTCCTTATCAGTATCCTCTTATATTTCAAGTACGGTTTTATCACAGAGCTCACAATACCCTTCTTTAAAAATATAACACCGAATCTTGGCATATTCTACATCGTGCTCTGTATCTTTATTATTGTCGGAACATCAAACGGCGTCAACCTCACAGATGGGCTTGATGGTCTTGCCATAGGGCCTGTCCTCACCGTGTGTACAACGTTCCTGCTATTTGCCTATCTCGTGGGTAATATAAAATTTGCCCAGTATCTCCAGATATTTTACGTAAAGGGTGCAGGAGAGCTTACAATTCTTTGCGGGGCAATGCTTGGAGCCGGGATTGGTTTCCTCTGGTATAATACATACCCTGCAGAACTTTTCATGGGCGATACGGGTTCCCTTTCTCTCGGCGCTTCTCTTGCCGCTATCGCCGTAATCATCAAACAGGAGGTTCTGCTTGTCATTGCAGGCGGTATATTTGTTCTGGAAACATCCTCTGTGATCATCCAGGTACTTTCCTTCAAGTGGCGGGGTAAAAGGGTGTTTAAAATGGCGCCTATCCATCATCATTTCGAATTGAAAGGATGGAACGAGGGGAAAATTGTGGTGAGGTTCTGGATAATCTCTCTCATTTTAGGCCTTATTGCTCTGAGTACTTTAAAGTTGAGGTAACATGCATCAGTTAGAAACTAATACGAAAGACGACCACTTCGTGAGGACGATGGATATTCCAAATAAAGTTCTCATAGTTGGACTTGGAACAACAGGCGTAGGGGTTGCAAAATTCTTACACAAATTGGGGAAACACATCACCATCACGGACATGAAAAGTGAAGAAGAATTAACGCCATCCCTCAAGGCATTAAAGGGCGTGAAGTTCGTGGGTCGTTTTGGCGCTCACAACGAGGATGACTTCCTTACACACCCTTTGATAGTTGTGAGTCCAGGCATTGATAGTGAGTTGCCATACCTGAAAGAAGCAAAGAAAAGCGGTGTCAGGGTTATCGGAGAGATGGAACTCGCCTATGGATACATAAAGGAACCGATTATCGCGATAACAGGAACCAATGGAAAGACAACAACGACCACCCTCATCGGCAAAATATTTAAAAAGGCTTATGGAAATGTCTTTGTGGGGGGCAACATCGGTAATCCACTTATCAATTATGTATTGGAAGGCAAAAAGGCACCATACATTATTCTGGAGGTAAGCAGTTTTCAGTTAGAGACCATAGAGGCCTTTCATCCACACACAGCAATCCTGTTGAATATCACAGAGGACCATCTTGACAGATACAGGAGTTATGACGAATACAAAGAAGCAAAATACAGGATTTTCGAGAATCAAACAGAAAGAGACTATGCAGTGATACATAAAAATATGAACCTCGGAAATATGGTGAAGGCAAAGACATTCTATTTCTCTATAGGTACTGCGTTAGAAGAGGGAACATATTTCAGTAATGGCATGATGTATGTGAGACTTCAGGGAAAGGAATTTGTGTATAAAAGAGAGTTATCCCCTCTTGTGGGAATTCACAACACAGAGAACCTCCTTGTGGCGCTTTTATCGTCCCATATATACGGGATAGAAAAACATATTATTGAAGAGGTGTTAAGAAACTTCAGAGGGCTACCACACAGGGTTGAACCTGTGAGAGAAATGAAGGGGGTAAGGTTTATTAATGATTCTAAAGCTACAAACGTGGATGCTGCAAAAAGGGCTTTAGAGAGTATGGACACAAAGGTCATTCTCATTGCAGGCGGGAAGGATAAGGGCGGGAGTTACAGGACCATCATCGAATTCATGGATAAAATAAAGGCCCTGATACTTATCGGTGAAGCAAAAGAGAAGATCATGGGTGAACTGGGCGGATATGTGGAGACATATGTTGAAAAGGATTTATATGGAGCTGTGGACAGGGCATGGAAGATTGCGCAAAAAGGCGATACGGTCCTTTTTTCTCCCATGTGCAGCAGTTTTGACATGTTCAAGGATTATAAGGAGAGGGGAAATACCTTTAAGAACATAGTGGGGTCATTGTGAAGAAGGTTTTCATATATATACTGGCATCTATATTACTCTATAGTTTTTTCCGTGAGTTAAATGCCGTAAAGGTGATGTTCATATCTCTCGGTCTTGCATCCATCTATGTAATTTACCGCATACCATCAAAGTATATTATTGCGACGAAGTATCCCATCATACTCCTCTCTTTTGCCGCAACTGCCGGTTTCTTCTTATACCCGAAGATACTTATTAAATACCCGGTGGAGGCAATTATCATATTTCTTTCCTTTTACAGCATCACCCTTTACCTCATTACGATCGAGGTGAAAGGAAAAGGCTTGTTGAAAGAAGTGACGGCGCTTTCCATACTCTTTATCGCGTCTTCCTTTAACCTCTTCATGATAGGAAGACCTTTGCTTATCCTGTCCATCTCAATCTCCATAATGCTTTTCCTTTTCATAGTAGGGAGAAACCGTATTGTACCATTCATTGCCGGATATACACTGTTGATGATGGTTTTTCTCTTCATAAAAAAAATTGCCATGCTCGGAGGTGGAATAAGATTTAGCGATATACATATGTACCTTTTGCTTGGCACATGCTTTGCCCTCCTCGTGCTTGGCTTTATCGGTTTTGTACAACAGGGCAATTTCATGAAACTTTTAGCCTTTTTTGTTTCCCTCTATGTTGCGATTGATGTTCTCATGGTGGTTGGGTTGAAACTTTCCTGTGGATTACTATATCAGCCTGTAGTTTTGCTGTGTATAGTCAGCCCAATTATAGGTGTGATGTTAAAAACCGAAGGAGAACGTACATGAAACTCCTCATCTCTGCTGGTGGCACAGGCGGGCATATATTCCCAGGGATTGCTGTGGCAGAGGCATTTATAGCGAAAGATACCAATAACAATGTGGTATTCATTGGAACAACCTATGGACTTGAGGGCAAAATAATCCCGCAGTATGGGTTTAAGCTCCTGTATATAAAGGCGCGCCAATTTTCTGGCAGGAATGTATTGTATAAAATTGCAACCCTTATCCGTCTCCTGCAGGGAATATACATGTGTATGGGGATCATAAAAAAGGAAAAACCTGATGCAATCCTGGGCATGGGTGGTTTCACGTCTGTACCCACTATTCTCGCAGGATTTCTTCTCGGTATACCAAGGTTTATTCATGAACAGAACGTGCAGCCAGGACTGGCAAACAAAATCCTCTCTAAATATGCAACAGCAACATTTATAAGCTTTGAAGCAACCAGAGGTTACCTCAACAAGGGAAGCATATATCATACAGGCAACCCTCTCAGGAAAACCCTGAAGGTATCACAGGAGAAGAAGTTAGAAGGGACATTTGTGATATTCATATTTGGAGGAAGCAGGGGAGCAAGGAGTATCAATGAATCAGTACTCACATTACTGCCCTATGTGGAAAGCTATAAAAATACCATCATGTACCATCAGACAGGCAGTGAAGATTATATGCGTATTAAAGAGGCGTACGAAACAACGAACGTTAAACATGAAGTATTTCCCTTTACCGAACAGATGGAGAAATATTACAGTCTTTCTGACGTGGTCATATCGAGGGCTGGGGCAACCACGATATTCGAGCTTGCCTATTTCAAAAAAGCAGCGATTCTCATCCCTTATCCCTTTTCGGCAGGTGGTCACCAGTGGAAAAATGCCACCCATATAGAAAGTATAGGTGGAGGATACGTGATCGGAAATGATGAAGCAACAGGTGAAAGACTCCATGGTGTATTAAAACATCTTATGGATGAGCCAAAGCTGTTAAAGGAAATGGGTGAAAATATCGGCAAAATCTATGTTGACAATGCCGCAGAACGAATCATAAGAACAATAGAAGATGAGAGGATGAGTGCATGAGGAAATATTTGTAATGTCTTTCAGCAGGGTGGTAAATGGTATTCCATAAGATAGATAAGATACATTTTGTCGGGATTGGCGGGATCGGGATGAGCGGCATTGCAGAAGTGCTCCTGAACCTCGGTTTCAAGGTCTCAGGCTCTGATTTAAGAAAAACAGATACCACAGAAAGGCTTGAGCAGTTGGGGGCCAGGATACACTATGGTCACCGGGAAGAAAACGTGCAGGATGTTGATGTGGTAGTAGTCTCATCAGCCGTGAAATTTGATAACCCTGAGATACAAAAAGCTAAAGACCTTTTCGTACCTGTTATACAGAGGGCAGAGATGCTTGCAGAACTGATGAGGATAAAATACAGTATCGCTGTAGCAGGTGCCCACGGAAAGACAACAACCACATCCCTTGTTTCCTCGATCTTGGGGTATGCAGGTATGGACCCGACCTGTGTGATAGGTGGAAAACTAAACAGCCTCGGAAGTAATGCGAAACTCGGGGACAGCAAGTTTCTCGTAGCAGAGGCCGATGAAAGTGACGGGACATTCCTGCTCCTCTTTCCCACAATTGCCGTGGCAACAAACATAGACCTCGAGCATCTCGATTTCTATAAGGATATTGATGAAATAAAAACTGCTTTTTTAACCTTTCTCAACAAGGTTCCCTTCTATGGACTTGACATTATATGTATTGACAATGCAAACCTCCAGGGTCTAATCCCTCAATTAAAGAGAAGGTATATGACATATGGTCTCTCAAAACAGGCAGATCTGAGGGCAGAAAACATCACCTATAAAGGGTTTGAAACAGCATTCAGGGTCGTTCACAGGGGGGAGGATCTGGGTGACATAGCATTGTCCCTTCCCGGTATCCATAATGTGGTAAATGCCCTTGCAGCATGTGGTGTGGCGATAGAACTCGATATACCATTTATCACAGTGAAAGAGGCACTGAAAAACTTCTCTGGTATCCAGAGGAGGCTCGAAATAAAATGGGATGGCAACATTAAGCTGATAGACGATTATGGCCATCATCCTACAGAAATAAGGGCAACGTTATCTGCCATAAGAAAGATGTGGAAAGGAAGGATAGTGGTGGTTTTTCAACCCCACAGATACACGAGGACAAAAGCGTTAATGCACGAATTTGTTACCTCTTTCAATGAGGCTGATGTGCTCATTGTAACGGAAATATACCCTGCCTCTGAGGAAAAGATAGAAGGGATCACCGGACATGTACTTTCAGAAAAGATAAAGGCAAGTGGGCATAAAAATGTGATATTTGCCCCTACAAAAGAGGATGCAGCAGAAAAGGTGCTTCAACTTGCCCGAGATGGTGATGTGGTTATCACCCTCGGCGCAGGTGATTTATACAAGATAGGGGAGAGGCTAAAATCCGTATGGTGCGTGGAAGGCAAGTGAGATGACGGAATTGAGATGGGGCATTCAAGGTACAGTGTTGAAAAATGTTCCGATGAAACGTTACACCTCAATGAAGGTGGGTGGTCCGGTACAATACCTCGTATATCCTCTCGATGAAGGCGATTTACTACATGTATTAAAGGTATTAAAAGAAGATGGCATCAAATACAGATTTGTAGGGAACGGGACTAATATCATAGTAAACGATAATGGCCTGAATGAAGCTGTGATACGGATTACAAAGATAAGGCATTTGAAATACAGGAAAACCAGAGATGGTGCTTCTGTAGAGGTTTCTGGAGGAACATCATTAAAACGATTTATAAAAGACCATGCACAACGGGGGTTCTCTGGTCTTGAAAGGCTATTCTGGATACCGGGGACAATTGGTGGCGCTATAAAAATGAATGCCGGGAGTTTTGGCTCATCCATCACGGATGTATTGGAAAACATAAGGGTCCTTGACGCAAGGGGAGACATAACTACTTTTGCCAGAAAGGATATGTCTTTCGGCCACAGGACTTCACCCATTAAGGCCTCTGAATGTGTCCTGAGTGCCCAGTTTTATCTGAAAGAGAGGGATAAAAAGGAAATAACAGAGGAGATGAAATATGTATATGGCGAAAGGAAAAGAAGACACCCCATGGAACTTCCCTCTTCTGGTTCAATATTTAAGGGCGTGAATGGAGAACCATCATGGAAATTTATTGAAAAGGCAGGATTAAAAGGTTTCAGGATAGGTGATGCATGCATCTCTGAAAAACACGCAAATTTTATCGTAAACCTTGGGGCAGCAACAGCAAAAGATATAAAGATGCTTATTGAGAAGATAAAAAAAGAGGTGTTCGAAAAGGAAGGGGTCTCACTCAAAGAAGAGGTGGAACTCTGGGGATTTAATGGATAAAAAGACCTTGCGTCATAAGAAGATAGGGGTGCTCCTGGGCGGTAAATCATCGGAGAGAGAAATCTCACTGAAGAGTGGGAACGCTATCCTCCAGAGCTTGACAAGAAATGGCTATACAGCCATCGGTATAGATGCAGGGAACGACCTGGTAAAAAAAATAAAAAAGGAACGTATTGACGTTGCCTTTATTGCCCTCCATGGGAAATGGGGTGAGGATGGAACGGTTCAGGGGCTTCTTGAAATTATGGGTATCCCTTATACAGGTTCAGGTGTACTCGGTTCTTCCATTGCCATGGACAAGGCTACCATGAAGCTGATCCTGACCGGTATGGGAATTCCTACCCCTGCATATGCAATTTTTAATGCTGAAACAAAGGTTGCTTTTCCCTTACCGTTTGTAGTCAAACCGGCAAACGAGGGCTCTACAATCGGCATATCGATTGTGCGAAACAAGAAGGATAAAAACAATGCTATCGGGAAGGCCTTTCAATACGACAAAAAGATTTTAGTGGAAAAATATATTGAAGGCAGCGAAATAACTGTCGGGATAGTGAACAGCATGCCCCTTCCGATAATCGAGGTCAAACCATCAAAAGGATTTTACGACTTTGAAGCAAAATACACGAAAGGGATGACAGAGTATATAATCCCGGCAACAATCAACAAGAAAGCAGAAAGAAAGGCCTACAACATAGCCTTGAAGGTATACAAAGCTTTTGAACTTACTGGGTGTGTGAGAATTGATATGCTTATGGAAGAGGATACCCCTCTGGTGATAGATATTAATACATCTCCAGGAATGACGGAAACCTCATTAGTACCAAAGGCGTGGGGGTATATGGGGAAAACATTTGACGAACTCATTGAAAAAATTTTATTGGGGGCTTCCTTAAAAACATGAAGAAGACACTATATCTACTCTTTATTGTACCTGTTTGTATATTATCCATGCTGACCATCATCTATATATTTTCAAAAGATGAACCACTCTTTTTCCTGAAGAATATTAAGATAAACGGGGTAAACCAATTAAAAGATCGGGATATTATTGGCAGGGTATCTCCTTTTTTAAAGGAAAGCCTCTTTAAAATTGATGTGGTAAAGATGAAGGAAGCTATTGCATGCCATCCTTTTGTGAAAGAGGTGAGGATAAAAAGGGTCTACCCCTTTTCAATTGTGATAGACGTGAAAGAAAAAATACCATCAGCTTTATGGGTAAATCATCTTGGAGATGTGTGTGTCCTCGATGAATACGGCGAACCATTCAGGGGGCTGACAAAAGGTGATAAAAAGGGAATGTTTATCATCAATGCGAAAGAGAAAAACGATGTAAAGAGTGTGTATAGAGAAATAAATAGCTGGCTCACAGAGGGGATTATAAAAAAGGAGACCATGTCAGATGTGGCATATAATGAGGGTAATATCACAATATTTGGGCTGGAAGACGGTTTAGAGATCATACTTGGAAAGGAAGATCAAAAAAGCAGGTTAAAAAGGGCTATTGCTGTTTTGGAAGATGCAAAGAAAAGAGGGCTTCTGATCAAGTGCATTGATGCAAGGTTTGAACGGGGTGCTATTATCCAGGAAAGGAAGGGGTAATATGGTGAGGGAAGATGAACTTCTTGTTGGTCTTGATATAGGGACAACAAAGATATGTGTGGTAGTGGCAAAAATTACAGAAGGAAAGGTGAACATAGTTGGAATAGGTTCTCACCCATCTACTGGTTTGAGAAAAGGCGTCGTAGTCAATATGGACAGCACTGTAAATTCAATAAAGAAGGCTATTGAAGAAGCAGAACTCATGGCAGGCATAAAGATTGATTCGTGTTTGGTTGGTATCGCAGGTGCTCATATCAAAAGTTTTAATAGTAACGGGGTTGTGGCTATAAAGGATAAAGAAGTACGGCTGGATGATATCTCAAGGGCTATAGATGCGGCAAAGGCGGTGGCAATACCTGCGGATAGAGAACTTATCCATGTCATTCCACAGGAATTCATCGTGGACGACCAGGATGGCATAAAAGATCCTATAGGGATTACCGGCGTGAGGCTTGAAGTGAAGGTGCATATTGTCACAGGCAGTGTCTCGTCAGCACAGAATATTATCAAATGTTGCAGGCTTGCAGGGCTCTCTGTAG
This sequence comes from uncultured delta proteobacterium, assembly GCA_903822335.1. Taxonomy (GTDB): domain Bacteria; phylum Desulfobacterota; class Syntrophorhabdia; order Syntrophorhabdales; family Syntrophorhabdaceae; genus CAIJOT01. The sequence goes on along the minus strand of CAIJOT010000270.1, from coordinate 3,122 downwards.
ACGATATTATACTTGGACAACTCGCATCATCTGAGGCAACCTTGACGCCTGAAGAGAAAGAGATTGGGGTTGCCCTTGTGGATATAGGAGGCGGAACGAGCGATATTGCTGTATTCTCAAACGGGAGCATAAAATACACATCAGTTCTGCCCTTTGGTGGGAACAACATTACAAACGATATTGCAATCGGCTTACGGACCCCACTTGAAGATGCAGAGAAAATCAAAAAGAAATACGGTTGTGCCTTTTCAAACATGATAGGGGCAAATGAAACCATTGAAGTCCCGAGCGTTGGAGGCAGAAAACCAAGGACACTCATGCGTAAAACCCTTGCAGATATAATAGAGCCAAGGGTTGAAGAGATCTCATCCCTGATTTATGAAGAGATAAAAAAATCAGGATCCGAAAAACTGCTCGCATCAGGGGTGGTTATCACCGGGGGATGTGCAAACCTTGAGGGCATCTCAGAACTCGCTGAGAATATCTTCAACCTGCCTGCGAGAAGGGGTTACCCGATAGGCGTAGGTGGTCTTATTGATGTGGTGAATAACCCTATATATGCAACGGGCGTTGGCCTTCTTCTCTATGGTTTCAAAAACACTCACGTGAAAAGGCAGAGGTATGGGAAGAGAAGCACATTTAAAAAAATCTTAAATAGTAAAAAATTACTCAAAAGAATGAGAGAATGGTTTAAAGAAATCTTTTAGGGAGGTGCGGGGTGAACAAAGTGTTCTATATGGATGAGAGCAACGGTTTTTCTGCGAAACTAAAGGTTATAGGAGTCGGGGGAGGGGGATGCAATGCGTTAAACAACATGGTAGATGCAAATGTTCAGGGTGTCGAGTTTATTGCAGTAAATACGGACATCAAGTCTTTAAGCATGTGCAAAGCACCTGTCAAAATACAGATAGGAGCAAAACTCACCCAGGGTCTTGGTGCAGGTGCAAACCCTGAGGTAGGCAGAAAGGCAGCGCTTGAAGATGTGGATAACATCACTGAACATCTGAAAGGGGCCCATATGGTCTTCATCACCTGCGGGCTCGGAGGGGGAACAGGCACCGGCGCATCTCCGGTTATCGCAGAACTGTCAAAAGAATTGGGGTCACTCACCGTTGCCATTGCAACAAAACCTTTTGCTTTCGAAGCAAAGGACAGGATGATGCAGGCTGAAAATGGCGTCGCTCAACTTAAAACACAGGTTGATTCCTTGATCATTATCCCAAACCAGAGGCTCCTGTCCATAGGTGGTAAACACATGACTATCATGGAAGCCTTTTTAAAAGCTGATGAAGTGCTTCTCAATGCTGTACGAAGCATATCCGATTTGATAGTAGGTTCAGGCCATGTGGTTGTGGACTTTGCGGATGTAAAAACCATCATGAGTGAAAGAGGTATGGCGATCATGGGTGTCGGGATGTCTTCCGGTGAAAACAGGGCAAGGGATGCAGCTCAAAAAGCTATATCCAGTCCCCTGCTTGAGGATATATCGATACAAGGAGCCAGAGGGGTACTTATAAATGTTACGGGAAGTAAAAATATGACACTCAATGAGGTAAACGAAGCCTCAACGTTGATTCAGGAACAGGCACACGAGAGCGCAAAAGTCATATGGGGACTTGTTTTTGATGATAGCATGGAAGATGCCATACGGATTACCGTAATTGCCACAGGCTTTGAAGAAAAGGTTGTCATAGAGGAAGATAATGTTGAACCATTTAAGAGGGACAGGCTTTTTGACGACAACAATGTTCCTCCCTTTATGAAAAAGAAGATCACAATAGACTACAAGGAGATAAAATCAAAAAGTGATAATATAGATATTGATGATGATAGGTATGATGTACCAACCTTTTTGCGAAAGCAGGCAGATTAAAGGCAGTGAATAGTTGATAGTGAATAGTAATAAATGAAGAGTAACCGGTGATTCAAAAGAAATATCAAAGGAGGTTGGAAAGGGGAGAAGCACTCCCCGTAGAGCATGGCACAATAGTTAAGAAATGGGGTAGCAAAATCCCTGTATGTATCGTGTATCCAAACACATACTATATAGGAATGTCAAACCTTGCTGTCCATATCCTTTATAAAACATTAAATACTATACCGGAAGTCGTCTGTGAGCGGTGCTTCTTTGAAGAGGGTGAAGAACCCATTTCCATTGAAAGCAGAAGACCACTCTCATCCTTCGAATTAGTCTTTTTTACCATATCCTTTGAGCTTGACTATATCAATATACCGGAGATGTTACGTCTTTCTTCGATTAAATTTTATTCAAAAGATAGAAAAGAAGCAGACCCGATAATCGTTGCCGGTGGTATATGTGTCATGGCAAATCCAGAACCCATCTACAATTTTATTGATCTTTTTCTCATGGGAGACATTGAGACAACGGTTCAACAATTCATGGAAAAGTATTTCGCAATGAGGGAGAACAAAAGGGATGAGATTATTGAGGGGTTAAGCGCCTTTGACTGGGTATACTACCCGAAAAGGCTGGGGGTCTCATACAGGGAAAATGGGGTCATCGAAGCATTTTCACCTGATGATTTTAAGGTAATGGTCAACAGGTATAAGGGGAAAAACCTTGGCGTATCTTCAATTATCACGGATAAAACTGAATTTTCCAACATGTTGCTCATCGAGGGCACAAGGGGCTGCCCATCTCGATGCCCTTTTTGTCTCTTAGGCAATACATACCGCTTTATCTATGACGATATCAGCTCATTGCAAACAGATATAAAAGATATAGGGATTATTGGGGGAGGGGTTTCTTTCCACCCCCGTATCGTTGAAGTGATGCAAGAACTTAAAGAGATGGGCAAGAGGGTTCATCTACCATCACTACGGATTGATGAAGTCCCGCTTCCCGTGATTGAGCTTATTAAGGATGAGGTGAAAACATTGACCTTTGGAATCGAGGCAGGTACTGAACGATTGAGAAGGTTTATCGGCAAACCCTTAACAGATAATGAGATTTTTGAAAGAATAGAAACAATTCTCTCTATAAAACCCTTTCGCTTGAAATTATACTTCATGGTCGGTCTCTTTGGAGAAACATTAGAAGATATTGATGGTATCGTGGAGTTTGCGAAACACGTAAAGCATATCATGGTGAAAAAGGGAGC
>CAIJOT010000269.1 GCA_903822335.1 uncultured delta proteobacterium | reverse complement strand
TCATCTACTCATTCCGGCGGCATGATCACCTTCGGTCCTGGCTTCAATGCTGCGGAAAAGATTGTAGAAGATTTAGGGATCAAGAAGTGGTGGCCAGAGGCAAGGGGCGTGAAGGAAGCGAGAGACGCTGGATTGTTCTAACACTCAATAAAGAATAAAGGAGGATCACTATGTTTGTCAGATCAACGGGCTTAGGGCGAACGTTGCTTACCGGGAGGATTGCGGCAATACAGACGACTACCATGGTACCAGCGACGCTCGAGCCATCAAAACCAGGCGAGAAGGAGCCGATGAGAATGCTCATGGTTATGGAGATTACCCATCCAGTCCATTGGACAGTGAGGGCTTTTCTCGATCCCCCTGATCTTCGGGAATTGGTAATGCATGTCATTAAAAATCCTGGCCTGATCATGAGAGGAATACCCTTTCTGTTCTCTTCAGGTCCAAAGTACGATAAACCTGCTGATGGACATGCGGGAGCCGCAGCGGCTGCCCCGAAGGCAGGACCTGCTGCACCACCTGGACCGTCGAAAGGACCAGCACCTATACCTACGAGAAAGTAATGAAGTTTAATGAAGATACAAGACTAAGGAGGTTATTATGCCAGATAAAAAATACGACGCAGTAATTGTCGGAGGTGGCCATCACGCTACGATTATCGCTTGCTATCTGCAGAAAGCAGGCCTCAAAACAGCTATGTTTGAGAGATGGCATGAAATGGGTGGCGGTGCCTGCGGTGAGGAATTGCCGGTTCCAGGCTTTATTCAGAATGTATGCGCCCATTTCACAAGATTCTATACGAACCCTGCGTACAGTGATTTTAATCTCAGGGACTATGGGTTGGTCTATTTATTTCCGGAAAACAATGAGGCATGGATCTATCCCGACGGCAACTACATCATGGGAAAGACGATTTTCCCCGTTGTTGACCCTTTTACAGGCAAGTCAACGTTTTCAGAAGAGGCCGCCCAGTTCACCATCAATGAGGTTGCCAAAATCAACAAGGACGATGCAAATGTTGTAGAGGACATCATAATGAAGTATAAAGGAGCATGGAAGAATGCCTTCGGAAAATATCGGTATACTGGACCGGGTGAGTGGGGCGATGGGCCCGATCCATTAGAGGCTCTTTTTGACGATCCGAAATATAGGCTCGACCCAAAAATCGCACTCGGGACAGTTGGGCAGATCGCTACGACGCTGTTCAAGAGCCCGGAGATGCAGACTTTTTACATGAGGGCTATCCAGACATCAAACGGCCTCATGCCCCAGGATAGACCTGGCCCCTATTGGCATGTACATGCCCTCGGTCTCATCCTTTCGATGGAACCGGCGTCAATCTGCCAGGGCGGAACCCACAGTATTACCCATGCACTCTTAAGGGCATTTGAGCGGTACGGCGGAGAGTTCTTCGTGTTGAACGAAGTAAAAAGGCTACTTGTTGACAACGAGAAGGCATATGGAATCGAACTGACGAACGGCCAGAAGATCCTTGCTGACATCGTGGTCAGTGACCTGAGTGCCGAATTGACCTTTGACATGATCGGAAAAGAGAATATGCCAAAGGGTATGGACGAACTCTGGGCCAAATCTCAGAAGCTGAAAGAGCCACCTAAAGACCTCTATAATGATACAGGATATGAAAGAACCCAGCTTCTCTGGGGTAACATTGCCCTGATGGACGCACCAATATATCCGCAGAATCCTGAACTTGGTATGGTTCCGAGGTTGTACTTCGGTCCCGCTGACCCTGAGTATTTCCTGAGCGGCAGGTATCAGAGAGAGAGATGGGAAAAGGGTATCGCAAACCAGATGTATCTCCTCGCTGCCCCTGACACTCAGTGGGATCCTACCAGGGCGCCTGCCGGCAGGTTTGCAGCCCTCGTAGAAGAGTTTACATGTCCGTGGAGGCAATTCCCTGAAAAGGAGTGGCTCAGGATAAAGAAGGAGATCGAATTCAGGATGGTTGAGGAATGGGGCAGGTATGCGCCGAACGTTACGATGGATAATTTCATCTCCGGGTGGATTGCCACACCTGATGACGTGGTGAACAGGAACCCTTGTATGCCGCAGGGTGGATGGGGTGCCCTTGACGCAAACTACGAGAGATTAGGAAGGTTGAGACCGTTCCCAGAAGTATCTAACTATAGAATGCCAGTAAAGAACTATTACCTCTGTTCTTCCGCGGCGCACTCTGCGCATGGTATTGGTCGTGGCAGCAGCTACAACTGTTACAAGCTGATAGCCGAGGACTTCAACCTCAAGTATAAGCCCTGGGAAGACCGGGGCTGGTAGGAATGAAACCTCATCCGGAATGCGGCACCTGTCTTGTTCACTGGGTGTTTGAAAGGGCGGCGCCCTATACCCGTGATGCAGAAACTGCCGGGCTGGTAAGAAGCATTGTAGGGATCCTTATCCATGATGTTTCACCCACGGCTAACTTGGGTTCCCTGTGCAACAGCACGGTGTATAAGGTTTCCGAATTTACGCAAGGACTTGTGGAGCATTATGAGAACCTGAAAGAAAAAAGTAACGAAAATGCAAAAAAAATCCTGCCTGAGGCCGCGGAATATATCAGGCTGGGAGAGACACCGCAGGCCAGACTATCCAGGGCTTGCTTTCTTGCCGCTGCGGCCAATGTGGCGCCTCTCAACGCCCCATCGAGTCCTTACACATTTCAGGAGATACGAGATCTCATGAATCAAGGTATTGACAGGACCATGAATGACGACCTTCTCGGGGTCCTCAAAGAGTCTCACCATGTGCTTTACGTGACCGACAATGCCGGCGAGATAGGGTTCGACTCCCTCGTCATACGTCAGATTAAGGAGATGGGAAGTAAGGTCACCCTGGCGGTTAAAAAGCAGACATTTTTTGAGGACGCTACCATGGACGACGTCCGCGCCTTCGGCCTTGAAAAGCTGGTGGACGAGGTAGTGACGGTCCCCGGATTCATGGCGCCTCACGAAATGGACCCATCAGTAGCCCGCCTGTTCGAATCGAGTGATTTCATCATAGCCAAAGGGACGGGTAGCTATGAAGCTCTCCACAGTGAAATCGGCGATAAGAAGGCAGC
>CAIJOT010000268.1 GCA_903822335.1 uncultured delta proteobacterium | reverse complement strand
TAGGAGGCCTGTAATAGATAAGATTAAAGAGAGATTGCCCATCACCATAACGATCAACATTCTCTCCATGATACTGATCTTCTTTATAGGAATTCCCATCGGTATCTATTGTGCACGATACAAGGATAGTCTAATGGATAAAGCACTGACCGCCTTCGTCTTTGCAGGGTACGCTGCCCCAACCTTCTGGCTTGCCCTCCTCTTAATGATGTTTTTTGGCGTCTACCTTGAGTTGCTACCCATATCGGGCATCAAATCCTTTAATTTCAGTGAACTCTCGCCAATTGAGAAACTCATTGATGTAGTGAAACATCTCATACTCCCTGTAGGTATATCTGCCTTTGGCGGGTTGGCTGGTATATCGAGGTATATGAAAAGCAGTCTCCTTGAGGTTTTAAGACAGGAGTACATTACCACTGCATACGCAAAGGGGCTACCGGAAAAAATTGTGCTGAGAAAGCACGCCCTGAGAAATGCACTTCTCCCGGTGATTACAATCTTAGGGCTTTCTGTACCAGGGCTTATTGGTGGAAGCGTGATATTCGAAAGTATATTCTCAATACCAGGTATGGGGCAGTTGTTCTATATGAGCGTCATGGCAAGGGATTACCCTACGATTATGGGCATTCTCGTAATCGGCGCATTTCTGACACTACTTGGCAACCTGATTGCAGACATTGCATACGCAGTAGCAGACCCACGCATTCGCATAGGATAGAGCCTTAGTGCTATTCACGAACGACTGTATACGAAGTTGTAGAATTATATTGATGATTGACAGTTATAGTTTTGGGAACAATTGTATTTTTCATTTCAAGGGGTTAGAATGGATATGAGCAGCAGACAGAAGGCTGAAGGATGAGTAGCTTGGAGCGTGGGGCTCATAGCTCATATCACGATATAGACGAAACAGATTTTTTTGAGTTGGTAGCTGATTTTCAAAGTGCGGTGAGGGAAAAAGAATAATTCAAGACCAGAGCCCAGAGGTTACATCTGAATTTGTGCGGAGGTAATTCTCAATAATGAACAATTTACTGCCAAAGGGATATTCAGTACTCCTGCATGATATTAAGGAACGTATTCGCTCGGCGCAATATGAGGCGCTCAAAGCCGTAAACAAAGAATTAATCTCCCTTTACTGGGATATTGGGCAAATGATTATGGAGCGTCAGCAAATTGAAAAGTGGGGGAAGTCTGTTGTCGAGCGGCTGGCTGGTGATTTGCAGAAGGAGTTTCCTGGGATTCAGGGGTTTTCATCTCAAAATCTTTGGAGAATGCGTCAATTTTACCTTACTTATCAGAATGACAAAAAACTCTCACCAATGGTGAGAGAAATTGGTTGGACACATAATATCCTTATCATGATGAATTGCAAAGATGCTCTTCAAAAGGAATTCTACATCCGAATGACCAGGAAGTTCGGCTGGAGCAAGAACGTCCTTATCCACCATATCGAAAACCAGACCTACGAGAAGAAACTTCTCGGCCAGACAAATTTTGATAAAACTCTCCCGGAGAAAATTCGGGCACAGGCAAAACTGGCAGTGCAAGATGAGTACACGTTCGACTTCCTTGAACTCGGAGAGGAACACAGTGAGCGGGAACTGGAGCGGGAAATAATCGCTAAAATAGAAAAGTTTCTCCGTGAGATGGGTGGAGCTTTCACATTCCTTGGCAGCCAGTACCGTCTTGAAATAAGCGATAAAGAATATTTTGTTAACCTTCTCCTCTTTCACAGACGATTGAAATGTCTCGTGGCTATCGAATTAAAGGTCGCAGAGTTCAAGCCTGAGTTTGTTGGCAAAATGCAGTTTTATCTTACTGCTCTCGATGATCTTGTGCGGCTACCCGATGAGAACCCCTCTATCGGCATCATTTTATGCAAAACAAAAGATCGGATAATAGTCGAGTATGCGTTGAGGGATGCACGAAAACCGATAGGTGTTGCAGGATATCAAATAGTTGCTAAACTACCAAAGAAATTACAGGGCCAGTTACCGTCACCAGAGCAGATTGAAAGGCTGCTGGAGGGCGTGGAGTGAGATTTTGTGAAAAAGGCAATACCCTTAAAAGAGGGTAATATCGGAATGGCGAATGCTGAAGTGCGAATGGTGAAAGACAGATTCATTACTCTCTTAGGGAACGAGGTGTATTGATTGCGGATTTCGGACCTGCCCGCAGAAGGCGGGATTGCGGATTGAGAAAGACTGCTCAACGTTCAATGTTTTCTGATTGCTATGAGCCATGAGCTGTACTCAAAGGGGGAAGGGATGGATTTAGGTCTTATGCAGTCAGAAAATAACGCCCCGTTTACGCTCACGGCAATACACAACATGCAAGCACGTCCCCACCGTTTCTTTGCAATATGAAAGTTAAACTTGCAAAATGCACCATTTTTTGTTATCATGTCATTCATGATTGATCGAACAATCGAACCTGTATTAACCGACCTTGCCGGTAAATATCCAATTGTGACCATCACGGGTCCTCGTCAAAGCGGTAAAACTACCCTTTGCCGTAAAGTATTTCCTGATATGCCTTATGTAAATTTGGAAGGTCCTGATACAAGACAATATGCAAATGATGATCCAAGAGGTTTTTTAGCCCGTTATGCTGAAGGTGTTATCCTTGATGAGATCCAGAGAGCGCCGCAATTACTGTCTTATATTCAAACAATAGTGGACGAGAAACAGCGCCCTGGCCTGTTTATTTTGACAGGCAGCCAGCAGTTTGAGGTTTTAAATACAATCAGTCAGTCCCTTGCCGGAAGGACAGCCCTTCTGAAGCTTCTGCCCCTGAGCATCAGAGAAATCCCTGGCGTAAAAGGGATTTCGTCTATTGACAGCCTCATTCTTACAGGTTTTTATCCGCGCATACACGATCAGAAACTCAATCCGACGCAGGTTCTCGGCGACTATCTGGTAACATATGTTGAGCGGGACATAAGACAGCTTTCTGCTATCAAGGATTTAGGCCTTTTCGAGAAGTTCGTTAAACTCTGTGCCGGAAGAACAGGCCAGATTTTAAATATGCATAGCCTTGCCAGCGATGTGGGGGTATCCCATACCACTATAAGGACATGGATTTCGCTCTTAGAGGCAAGTTATGTAATTTTCCTGCTTCCGCCATGGTTCAGCAATATATCAAAAAGATTGGTAAAATCGCCAAAACTGTATTTCTACGATGTAGGTCTTGCCAGCTATCTCCTTGGCTTGGAGAATGAACTTCACGTCAGCAGAGATCCACTGCGGGGTAATTTATTTGAGAATCTTGCAGTGATTGAAGTGCTCAAGTACCGGTTCAACTTGGGCAGGCACAGTAATTTGAATTTTTACCGTGATAGCAGTGGAAACGAAGTGGATCTTATAATTGAGGTCGGACCGAATGTTTTCCCTGTTGAAATAAAGGCCGGAGCAACTATTACCCGTGATGCCATCAAAGGATTAAAGAGATTTGCCACAATATTTCCAAGGGTTCCGATGGGAGGGGGGTTGATTTATGGAGGCAATGAAACCCAGACTCGCCAGGATGTTCGTATCTATCCGGTTACCGGCATTCATGATATGCTCGCATCTGTGGGTTGTTAACCCATACAAACTATATTGTATTTATGGAATCAAAGGGTTAACATTCTGTATACAGCAATAAAGTAAGGAGGGGAGGACAAAAACCGTTTAACGTTCAATGTTCAAGGTTCAGGGTTTGCTGAGAGCCATGAGCTGTTTCAGAGGGGGATAGGGGGATGAGAACCATCGGAAGCACATCGAACACAGCACGTTATATCGCATGGTGGAGAGCTGGCAGTTACTCCACAATATTGCGTAAAAGGAAAAAACTGATAATCCAAGACCTAATCCCCAGAGGGTTTCAAGATCAAAGACCGACCGTAGCGGGCGAGAAGAGAAGAAGGAGAAATCAACGTGAGTTATTCATCAATTCGTGATAATCACTCCCATGGAGCCGTCGGGGATTTCTTAAAACAAGCCATTAGTCATAACTCTGATGTTTCGATTGTATCAGCATACTTCACAATCTACGCCTATCATCATCTCAAAAGTAATCTTGATAATATCAAAGGCTTACGCTTCCTTTTTGGCGAACCTACTTTTATAAAATCCCTTGATCCCGAGAAGGTAAACACCCGTGATTTCAAGATTGAAGACGACAAGATCATCATTCCCATTGAAAGCCGTCTTACGCAAAAAATAATCGCAAAAGAATGCTCAGAATGGATAAAAAGCAAAACCGAAATACGTTCGATGGTGAAACCTAATTTTTTACACGGGAAAATGTACCATATCAGACAGGAGAGCGGGATTGAGAAAGCAATAGCCGGAAGTTCCAATTTCACCGTAAACGGTCTTGGGCTGGGCGGGAGTAAAAATATTGAACTGAACATGGTTATCGACAGCGACCG
>CAIJOT010000267.1 GCA_903822335.1 uncultured delta proteobacterium | reverse complement strand
CTTCATTATTACCTACATACATTGACCTGAATTTTAAGAATGTGAATTGTTTCCCCCACATACCAACCCTTTTCTGTTTAAAAAGTGCTGGTCCTTCGGAGGTTAATTTGATAAGAATCGGGATAAAAATAAAAAAAGGTGAGAATATGATAATTGCTGCAAAACTGCCAAAAAAATCAATAATTTTCTTTACGATGAGGGAAAATTTCTTTTTTGGTGTTTCCTTTTTTGAGTCTACATAAAGATTCAAATGAAATGTGTCATCAGCATCCTTTTCTTCAAGTTCTTTTGGAAAGATACGAAGCGATATTTCAATCTGTTCCAACTGCTCCTGATCTAATGCTGCATTCAGGTTTTTCTGTACTTTATGAAAGATTTTAGTTTTTGTATCCTCATTTAATTCTTTAATCTCGGAATAAAAAATACCAACAACAGCCCTGTATTGATACCAACCCTTTACATCTATATCTCTTGTTGCGGTAAAGAGGGTTGAAACAATCTTCTTTAAGACTTGATTATCCGTGTCTGTCTGGAGGACATTCTCGATATTTATGAGCATCAATAAGAATGGTTTTTTAGAGCGTTCCGTTCTTTTTCGTTCTATGTAGAGCTTGCGGTTAAAAGAGTTTTCGTCATAAAAATCATATAGATGATAGTAATAATCGTGCATCTCATCGCCTTGCAGGGATGTGGATGAACGGTGCTCTTCAGCATGTTTTTCCCATTTTAATTGTGTAACGTCCACACTTAACTCCTTTTAATATTAATACTTGTAAGCAATATTTATTCCACAATCAAATTTATCATCGTAACTACCCAAAAATAGAAGAATAATTCATTAAGATAGCAACTATATCACATTTATAAAAAATCTACAATTTTTGTTGAATGCCTTCTAAAAATTGGAGGTTTTGTACTTTATAAACGTTTATAGATAAATTGCGGTATATAGAATCGCCTCCTGTTGAATACAATACCAAGAACATTACCACCATGTTTGATAATCTTCTCTTTTACGCTCAGCGCTATTGGCCAGCTTGTTTTTTCAGCTTCTACAACAAGTATCACACCGTCAGCCTGTCGGGCAAGGGAGAGGCTATCAGAAAATAATGTTGCTGGTGGTGTATCTATAAAAATGAAGTCAAAGCGTTTCCTTAACTGTGACCAGAAAACGTTACTTTTTGCACTATCAAGGGTATGCGGATCTAACATGGACTTTTGAAAGAGAGGGCTCAAGTATAGGCTGCTATCTTCTACCTGGCAAAATGCATTATCAATAGGAATATTGCCTTTTATGACCTCTTCGAGGTCGCAGTCTACCTTGATATTCTTAAAAATTTTAAAATCAGGCCTGCTTCTATCAAGGTCTACAAGAAGTACTGTTTTCCCGAGTTTCATGGCAACGACCTTTGAGAGCTCCCGTGCCACAGTTGATGTTCCCTCTCCTGACAATGACCCTACAAACAGAACCACCCTGTTCGGTATGTTGGAAAGCAGTGAATCTATCGTCTGGTAAAGGCTTATCATTTCTCCTTCCAGTTCTAATTCGGCAGGAATCGTTGGCTCCTTAAGCTCAGCCTTGGTGTGCTTCTTTGCTGAGGGGGATGGAGTAATTTTCGTCTCAGGGGGTGTTGCAATTGTGGGATGAACCGCCGATTCTTTCGGAGGAGGTGAAGGTTTCGCTTCCTGAATTTTTTCCTGAGCCTTCTCCTGCGAGATTACCGGGGCCTTTTCCTGTAGCTTCTCTTTAGGCTCCTCCCTGGGTTTTTCCTTTTCTTTTAATTCTTGCTGGGCGTGTTCCAATGCATCGTAGATTTTACTCATAATTTCTCCCACTTGGTATTAAAATAAGGTTACGAGATGATGAGAAAATGGGATGATGAGGTAATAATGTATACATCTGCTCATCTACCCATTGACTTTGTATCGCCTTGAGGAAACACAATCCGTTCATCAACCTTAATTATATTCACATCTTTTATTTGTGGATTGTTTTGATGAACCAACTCAAGCAACCCATCATTTACAAAACCATATACTTCTATGATAAGTTTTCTCAGGTGGTCTCCTTTTTTAACGGTAATGGTTACAGAGGCGGTTTGATTGGTTTCATTGGTTTTATTAGTTATATTGGTTAATTGAGTTTTGGGAAGAACTTCTTTTGGTTGCTCTGTTTTTTCTTTTACTACTTCCACTGGTTTTTCTATTTTCTCCTTTATGAGAGGAGGTTGAGTACCTACAGCACCTGCAGCTCCTGCCCTTGGCCTGTTCAGGTTTTTATCTTGATACATAAAAAAAAACATCGCAATAAGGAGAATGAAAATCGAACCAGCAATTGCCCCCCATCTAGAAAAATTTATTTTCTTTTTCCCCTTATAGTCAAGGATAATCTCTTTTGCTATTTTTCTATTCACAGGTTTTACCTGGTATCCAAATCCCGTGATAAGTGCATTATCACAGAGTATATTCAGGATACGGGGAACACCATTGGCCTGTTTTGCTATCAATTGTAAAGCTTCGTTGTTGAAGACCGGTGGACCGGACATGCCCGCTTTTGATAGACGATGGTTAATGTATGCCAGACTTTCTTCCTGTTTGAGGGGGTGGATGATTGCCCGCACCGCAATTCGCTGCTCAAGTTGCCTTAACTTTTGCGATTTTAGCATTTCATCAAGCTCGGTCTGGCCGATTAATACAATCTGGATAAGTTTATCCGAAGATGTCTCCAGATTGGAGAGCATCCTCAGGTTTTCAAGCGTCTCAACCGGCATATTCTGGGCTTCATCTACAATCAGCACCACGTTTCTCCCCTGTCTATATTCCTCAATCAGAAACTGGTGTAGTTTGTTGACCATTACAAATGCATCTTCATTTTCAATCGTTAAACCAAGTTCCTGATAGATTGTCTTCAGAAGGTTTTCAAAGGAGACATTGGCATGAAATACATAGATAATCTTGAGCCGGCTCCTGTCTGCTTTGTCAAGGTATGAGCGAAGGACTGTGGTTTTTCCAAGACCAACGCCACCGACTATCGCAACGAATCCCTTCCTCTTCTCTATTCCGTAAATGATTGAACCTAAAGCCTCCTTGTGGCTCGGACTCAAAAAGAGGAATTCAGGATCCGGTGTGATATTGAAAGGTTCTTTTTTTAGACCAAAAAATTCGAGATACATTGTAGTCCTTTGTTTGCCTCTCTATTTCTTCTTTTCAGATATTACCGAAATGACCGGTAAACGAAGCCGTTTTTCTGCACTATCCGGAAGCGTGAGGCCTTGCGGGATATACTCAACGATAAATGCTAAACCAAAGCTGAAGGCAATGCTGAGAAAGATACCTGCTAATAAAACCTTATTCCTATTTGATGGTATTGGCTGAATTGGCGCTGTTGCCTTCTGAACCACTATGATATTCGTCATCTTCTTCTGATCCATATCTTCCTGAATCCTTGATTCCTCGAATTTTTTCAGATAGGTGGTGTAGTTTGCCTCATTATTAATTAGATTACGTTGTAGCTCCCGATGTTCCTTGTCCCGGGAATCAAGCACCTGAATCTCTTTATTGAGTTGTTCCTGCTGTCTTCGAAGACTTGCGACCTTTGATTCAAGTGGTTTGAGTTCTGTGTCTATTCTCGTCAATTCTGCCTTTCTTATGTCTTCTTCCTGTTTTTGTAACTGGTCTTTTAATAGTTGTATCTGTTTTCTCACCTCGATAATAGTTCTATTGTTTTCACTATACCTTTGAAGAAGATCTTGTTCCTTCCGTTGAGCGTCGTTCAATTTTACCCGTATATCGCTCGTTACACTTTCTGTAACAATCTCCTTTTGATTCTTCGTAAAGTCATATCTTCGCTGTAATTCACTGACTCTACTCTGCTCTGTTCTCAGCACTAAATCAATATCTGCATGGAGTTTAAGAAGTATGCCTTTTTGTCCGTTCAAATCAACCACATTGTACTGTTGTTTATACATTGCCAGTTTTGTCTCTGATTCTTTTAAATTTTCCTCGTAAGATTTAAGCTGTTCCTCGAGAAAAGTGGTTTTGGAGTCACTGAAGACCTGAAGATGTTTCTCTTTGAAAAAATCAATCAGATACCCTAAGGCCTTCGCTGCAACATAAGGATTTTCATGCCGGAAATATACTTCGATCAAATTACTTCTCTTCACATCCTTGACAAAAACATTTTGCAGGAAAGTTGTGATAGCCAATTCCTGGAGTGCCACGCCTGCAATGTTTTCTTTTGCCAGTTTTGGATATATATTGAGCGTCCCCATTTCTGTTATGACTTTATCAATGAGGTCACGGCTTGTAAGAATCTGCATCTCTGCATTTACAATCGCCTCCTG
>CAIJOT010000266.1 GCA_903822335.1 uncultured delta proteobacterium | reverse complement strand
TTTTGTGCCCGAACTGAATGGGGATGGCGGAACAATGACCACCTTCGTTGAGGCGCCTGCAACAGTTATATTAATGTTAAAAAGACCATAGGGCAGGCTTATTGATGAGGGCACTGAAAGGTTTGGAATTGCCGTTACTGTCAAGTTTCCTGACGCATCAACGGTTTTTCCTGTGACGCTGATAGGTTCAATGCTCGTAATAGTATCGGCTGCTGTAGTGCTCCCTGCGGCAAATAACGAGGCGCTTCCAACACCACCCTGGGATTTAACCGGTGTAAAGTCAGTAACCTTCGCTACGGTATTTCCTGATGCATCCTTCAACTCACCAGCGGTGATGATGGGGCTTACTGTTCCTATCTGGGGAATGACTTCTTTAATTTCTGGATTGTTCATATTCTGGTCATCAATCTTTGCAATGGTGTTTCCTGAGGCATCCTTTGGTGCAGCAGCAGTCGGGACACCGTAATCATCATATCCGCCTGGATTTGCAAGGGTTGTAAACGTTGTCAATGTGGAAGGAACGGAGGTTATAGCTCTGTTATCTTTATACTGCACCTGCCATTTATACGGTGTGCTGTATTTCAGAATGCCTTTCGGTAAGGTGAATGATGTCCGATTGTTTGCATCGTATCCAGCTGTATAATTTCCACTCGCATCGAGGGTTTGTGTCTGGTAAACGATAATATCTGAAGCACCCTTCATTGTCCACTGACTCCCTGTATGGGTTGCGTCATCAGCGCTTACAAACGCCGATGATGTAAGCGTTGGCGTAAGTGCAATGTTTGTGCTTGCATTTGTCGGTGAAGTATTTGTCGGGGTATTTGGTGCTTTTAGTTGGACCATAGAGAAGTTTACCGTAACATCAGGGATTGTAGCGCTAACCCCTACTAATTGTGGTGGAGTTATTGAGTCAAAACCTGTCTTTGATGCTTCCAGGGTGTAAAAGTCTGCCAGATATGCTTCATAGTTAAAATTCCCTGATGCATCGGTCAAAAGCTCCCCGATAACAGTATTATTAGAATCCTTTATCGTCACCTTTGCGACCTGAATGCCCTGATCGGAGAAGTCTTTGACAATACCTGAGATGGAGTACTTCGTAAAAAGGACGGACTGACTTACTGCATTCGCATGGGTCTCAAACCTTGGAGTGTGAAAGCTCAAACCAGTTTTGGTTGCAGTCACTTTCACTATATCACCTTCCTCAACATCTAAGATAAAGAAAAACCCATCGGGATAAGTTGTGGTACCACTGAAACCATGGCCAGATATACCATCAAAATATTTCACTGAATACGGTGGTGAAGAGGGGTACCTGGAACTCGTATAGGTTACCACTGCACCTTCGACATATCCTGGGTAGTCCATTACCACACCCCAAATAACCCCTTTACCTGATTGCACACCCCAGCCCTCTATCCTTGATTGGGTAAGGAGGGAATAGAAGTGCGCGGAGGTATGGTTACTTGTGAAGCTCAAATAGGCTGAATAGGTCGGGATAAACCCGGACTTAGTGAATATGAGTTCGACTGTCGTATCCGGTGGCACACCTTCCAGGGTATAATTGCCACTGCTGTCTGTTGTGGTACTAATACCTGAGTTTCCGAATAATTGGACAGAGACACCCTGGAGAGGTGTCAATGTTTGAGTTCCATCATTGACGGTGCCCTTATAAGAGATACTGGAGGACGTCGTACCGATTATCCTTCCGTCATTCACACTATTTGCAAAGGTCTTATATACCCTTCGCAAACCGGTCCAGTTTGTTTTTGTTCCAGCAATAGTAACCGTGTCTCCATCATCAACATTGAGGACAAAGAACCTTCCAGTTGTGGTGGTTGAGGTGCCGCCGGTAATTGGTCCATTATCATCAAAATATGTTACGGGGTATGTTTTACTTGTGCCGGTTGCCGTTAGTTGTACGCCATTCACATAACCTATTTCCGGGCTTACCTCGGCATATACCCTCCCAGAGATAACGCCTTTGCTTGTATCCCGCGTGACCCCCGACGCTGAGTACAATGAGCCTATATCGCTATCGGTGACAAGGGTAAATGTTCCGATTTGATCAATGTGTGATGTGCTGTTAAAATCTCCGGAGTATGTATCAAGATAGCCTAATTGGCTTATTTTGAGCCAGAAGTTGGTCCCTGACGGCAATCCGTCGAGGGTAAAATTTCCGCTGGGATCGGAGGGAGCGGTGATAGAGGGGTTCCCGACAACTGAAATCGTTGCACCGCTCACAGGGTTTTTGTTTACGTCCCCCACCTTTCCGGTGAAGGAGATGGTTTGCGCCTCAGCATTGCCGACCAGGAGAAAAACGAAGAGCAGAAGAAGTGAGATGGTACCGAAGAAAAAATACTTTCGGGCTATTTTGATCATGTTTATTACCTCCTTGGTTCGTATAGCATTAGGCGTTTTTTACCCATTAATATCACCCTTAAAATGGTACCTGAGGCGGTCTTAGGTCAGGCTCCCCTGGTTTTGTTGTGGTTGTCGTCTGATTTGATGGAGGCGTAGTAATGGTTCCGGTAGTGGTGGTAGTTCCGGTAGTACCGGTGGCAGTAGTAGTACCGGTGGTTGTCGGTGTAGTACTGGCGGTAGTATCGGTCATTCCTGGAGGCGTGGGTGGCAAATCGTGTCCGGGTAATACTGGAGGTACGGGAGGCATTAAAGATGCGTCCATTACTATTTTCTGTGTAGCATCTTTCTGGCTTGCAGATATACCGCTCTGTTCTGATGTCACAATGGGAGCTGTTGCTCCAGAGGTATCCGGTGATGCTGTTGTCGTGTGTGAACCGGCTCCGCTGGATGGTGGCTTTATATCAGAAGATGGCTTCGGTGTTATTGCTGGTGGAGGGGCGACGGAAGGAGCGCTTACTCTTTTTTCTGTAGCGCTGTCAACCTGAGGTGGTGGTGCTGTATATTTCGTCCTTTCTGCCCTGCCCAATACCATTACAATTGTCTTTTCTGAGCTCTCTGGTTTTATCACGACATAGTTGTAACCACGCATAAGTCGCTTTAGTATCTCTTCAAGGGAAACACTCGAGAGATTCAGGGTTATTATTTCATTTCCCACGGATATGCCTTTGAACTCCAAGGGAATTTTTGCCGCTAAGTCCTTTAAGGCTTCGCTCATAGGGAGATTGTTTATTTGCACATCTATTTTCCTGTCGTTCCTGATAGTAAAAGCTCCCCTTACATCAGCGAAAAGTGTTCCTGCAAAAACAACACTGAAAAACACGATGAAAGTGACTATTTTTAGAGATTTTTCCATCATAACAGGTTACATGTATCCCCGTTGCTGATAGTACATGATAAAAATAATTTTTTTCATTATTCTCCATTCAGCATAGGTTCAACTATATAATCCATAATAGCATTTGTCAAGCTTATAATGTTTCAGGTAAAATTGGACAGAATTCAGAAAAAAAGGTGTTAGTTCGACAGCCCAAGACATGGTAAAAAATAATGGAGGAGGAAGATGTATGAGTGTTGAAGTAATTATCATGCCAAATGAACTACCCCGCAGCAGAGCTTCGAGGAATTCTTTTGATGAAATTGTTCAGGTAAACTGTAACCCTTCAGTTACCGGGAGAAGCCCCCTGTTTTCTTACGTGCTGGTGCTCCACGCAGAGAAAACTTACTGTGCAAATCCTTCGGCGAGAGTGTCCCCCCTTCCCCCTACCGCTTCGCTCCAGTGGGCTCTCTACCTCGCCGGGATTTTTACAGGGTTTTCTTTACTGCGCTCCGCAATGCACGGGTGCGAAAAAGGGGGCTTCTCCTATTCCCCCAAGACTGAGGGGTTACATGCACATTGCGTATTTTATTGACAAATCATCATTAATAATTATTATATAGAAAAATGAAAATATTATTTTTCTTAATTACTGTGTTGTTTTTTTCAATTTCATGTTCTACAATCTTTGGCAATACCGAATCTCATATTGACAAGGAGTTTCTTGTAAAATTTAAAAGCGATGTATCCTTAGAGGAACAGATGAGATTGATAAAAGAAAATGGTGGGATTATTAAAGATAAAGTATCTGTAAATTTGTGGCATATAAGCGCACCTGAATTTAATGTAAATTCGGCAATCGAAGGATTTAAAAAACTAAAGCAAGTTGAGTTTGTTGAACCGGTATATAAGAGATACCCGCTGATAAAGTAAAAAATATAGAGGGGCAAAGGGATAAAGGCACAAAGGAGCAAGTTAAAAAGGTAAAAATGAAAATAAAAATAGATAGAGATACAATAAGAAAATATGCTATTCCATTCGCTATTACAACTGCAGTGGCTATTATTGCTTCAGTCATTATATTGATTGTTGTAAATGCTGCCCTTATGAAGATACCCATGCAGAGCGGAGCCAAAAGCGCATATGCGAAAATTGCCACATTGAACGACCCTTCCGCAAATGTTCGGGCTGACTACAATGCAATCACGGAAAGGAACCTATTCAGGGCAAAGTTGCAGATTGAAATTCCAAAACCTAAGAGTGAAAAGGAAATCGAAGAAGAGATGCTTACCGGTATCTTAAAAGATATGGCTCTGAAAGGTGTCTGGCTCGGTCAGCAGAAAGGCGAACTCTATGCTGTTATAGACAGAGGTGGGCAGAAAGGTGTGTGGACGTATGAGGCCGGAGAGGTCATCGAAAAGGGGCTTGTTGTTTCAGACATAAAACAGAACTCCGTGCTTCTTAAAAAGGATGATTTTGGTGCAACGCTAAAACTCTTTGCCAAAGGATTTGAAAGGGTTCCCGTTACTTTGGCAGCCGCAACCTCTGCAAAAGCAAAAGAAAAAGGCGATGCAAAAAATGACCTGAAGAAAATACCTGCCGCAAAACCTGCGGATTATATGAAGGATGTTAAAAAGGAAGGAAACGCCATAGTGATAAGCAAAACACTTATCGAAAAAATAGAAAAAGACAACAGTATTATCATGTCTGCGGTAGCAGTAAAGGGATCGCTTGATAAACAGGGAAAGGCGAACGGTTTCAAGATTGTCTCTGTTGATAAGGGAAGTTTGGCAGAGAAAATAGGGGTTACCACCAATGACGTTGTTCAGGAGGTAAACGGGTTTAAGCTGAACAACTCCAATGATGTAAATAAAGCCCAGCAAACATTTAAAAATGCAACAAAGCTTGAAGTAAAGGTGCTGCGGGGGAATAAACTAAAAACCCTTTATTATGAAATACGATGAAAAATTGAGAGGGATGTGCATGCGAACGCAGAATAGAATAAAATGTGTTTTATGTTATATTCTCGTAGCCCTTTTTGTATTGCCGCCGTTTAATGTATATGGGCAGGCTCCGCAATCACCTCCGCCTGCACCGCCTTCTGTCACGCCTCAGCCTCAACAAATTCCGCAATCTACAATCCGCAATCCGCAATCACCTCCGCCTGCACCGCCTTCTGTCACGCCTCAGCCTCAACAAATTCCGCAATCTACAATCCGCAATCCGCAATCACCTCCGCCTCCTTCATCTGGCGGTGGTGGCAATGTAGTCCAGATGAACTTCGATAATATCGAACTCCGCGACCTCATCCGCTTCGTGAGCAATATCATGGGGAAGAATTTTGTATACGACGAAAATGTGGTGAAGGGAAAGGTCACAATCCTTGCACCCAAGAACCTAACAAAAGATGATGTGATGAGGGTCTTCGATACGGTGATAAACTACTATGGTTTTGCGGTGGTCCAGACCCCGGAGGCAATAAAGGTCGTAAAGGGCGCTGATGCAAAGGGGATGGCAGTGGAGATTCTGAATAAGGAAAAGTTGTCGAAACTCCCCCCTGAAGACAGAATGGTTACCTATATCGCCAACCTGGATTACCTTGATTCAAACATCATGGTGGGGGTCTTAAGACCGCTACTCTCACGAGATGCATATCTTGTAAGTGTAGCGGCAACAAATGCGCTGATTATGATAGATACGGCTTCGAATATCCAGAGGATAAAAAACATCCTCACGGAGACCGATATCGCTGTTTCAAAGCAGTTAAGCGGTATAAAAGTTTACAATGTCCAGCACACTATTGCGGCAGAACTTGCAAAGGTCCTCCAGCAACTTATGTTAGAGGGCAAAAAGGCTCAAACACCCAAGGAGAAGATTTTTATCACCTCCTACCCCACAACAAATTCACTGCTTATCAGCGCCCCTCTTGAGGATATGAAGGAAATAGAGAGAATCATAGGTGAGATAGATACG
>CAIJOT010000265.1 GCA_903822335.1 uncultured delta proteobacterium | reverse complement strand
GTTTCATACTGATAGTAATGAAAAAAAAGCTCTCATTCCCCGTCATTACGATGTGTGCTTCCCTCATTTCTCTTTTCTTTATGGGTTACGCCTCGATTTCGCCATCAGTAGAAAAAAATATCCAGCCCTTGGTTCCTGCCTTGCAGAGTAACTGGCTGCATATACATGTTATTACATGCTTTGTTGCCTATGCCGCATTTGTAATATCCTTTATCTGTGGTATGCTATACCTTTTTCAATGGAGGGGCATTATACCTCCAAAAGAAACCCTCGAGGAGTTAAACTACAGAAGTATCATCGTTGGGTTTCCTATGCTCAGCGCGGGTATACTTACCGGTGCTGTCTGGGCACACTACGCATGGGGTTCTTACTGGAGCTGGGACCCAAAAGAGACGTGGTCTCTGATAACGTGGATAGTATACGCCCTGTTTCTCCATGCAAGGCTTGTGAGGGGATGGAAAGGAAAAAGGATTGCAATTCTATCCATTCTCGGTTTTTTAAGTGTTATCTTTACCTATTTTGGTGTAAATTTTATCCTGTCGGGGTTACATAGTTACGCAACATGAAAAAAAGAAAACCAAAAAGCCTGGTATTATTCGGAAACGGCATAAACTGCGAATACGAAACCGCCCATGCCCACAGAACTGTAGGGTTTGATGTGGAACTCCTCCATATAAACTCCCTGCTGGAAGATACAAAGAAAATACATAACTATGCGTTCCTTAACCTTCCAGGCGGTTTCCTCGACGGTGATGACCTTGGTTCTGCAAAAGCACAGGCTGTGAGATGGAAATACCAGAAAATAGATGGCTCAAAAAGAAGATTCGTTGATGAATTGGTAGAATTCGTTTCCGCAGGCAAGATTATCCTCGGTATATGCAATGGGTTCCAGCTCCTCGTGAAAACCGGTTTACTGCCAGGATTGAAAGGCGAATACCATAAACAAACCGTTACCCTTACCTTTAATGACTCTGGAAAATTTGAAGACAGGTGGGTATATTTAAAATTTAACAAATTTTCTCGTTGCATCTTCACCAAAGATATAGATACAATTTATCTTCCTGTCAGACATGGGGAGGGAAAACTCGTAGCCGACAGTTCAAACACCCTTAAAGAGATTAAAGAAAGCGGACACACAGTGATGCAATACTCAGACGAAAAGGGCTTTGTTACTGATGAATATCCATATAACCCCAACGGTTCAATCCAGAGTATTGCTGGTTTGTGCGATGTTACAGGGAGAATATTTGGACTTATGCCTCATCCCGAGGCGTTTGTACACTATACCCAGCACCCAAGATGGACAAGAGAAAAATTAAAAGAAGAGGGAGATGGATTAAAAATATTTCGAAATGCATACAAATATGTGGTAGAAAATCAATAGGAGGTGTGTTGTATGAACAAAATGGATATTATCAATAGGCTTGCAGAAGGTATCAAATTAAATCAAAAAGTAGCCAAAACAGCAGTGGATACAATTTTAGACACGATAAAGATGGCTATTGTCAAAGGTGAAAGGGTAGAAATAAGGGGTTTTGGAAGCTTCACATTAAGAAAGTACAAGGCATATACAGGTAGAAATCCCAAAAGCGGAGCGGTTGTACACGTAGAACCAAAGAAGCTCCCCTACTTTAAAGTTGGCAAAGAATTGAAAGACATGATCTGGAAGGGGTAGGGCTAAAACCCTCCCCAATAGGGGTTTAATACCTTTTTCACCCTGTTTACAATCTGCATTGCTTCGTTCGAAGGGTTTGTCTGTTTATCAGGGGTATAGATCGGGGTTCCCTTCATCTCCATGATCACGGCCTTTACTGAACTTGTCAGCCCATGCAAGTCATACCCCCCTTCAAGGGTAAACAGGGCTTTTCCATTGCAATGTTTTTCTGCAATGTCTAACAGGACCTTTGTCATGACTGCAAAGCCACCTTCAGTCACAACCATGCCGCCTAATGGATCATTATAGTAGTTATCGAACCCTGCGGATACAAGGACAAATTCTGGTTTATATGCATCAGAGATAGGTATCAAGACTTCCCTGAAGGCATGGACATAGTCATCGTCACCCATACCATAAGAAAAAGGAACATTCACTGTATAGCCTTTCCCATCGCCTTCTCCCACCTCCTCATACCACCCTGTTCCAGGATAATAGGGGTACTGATGGATGGAGAAATACAGCATCTCCGGATCTCTATAGAAGCTGTGCTGTGTCCCGTTTCCGTGATGGAGGTCAAAATCTACAATGAGCATCCTGTGTAAATTGTACTTCTTTTCCAGGTATCGCGCACCCACAGCAACATTATTAAATATGCAGAATCCCATTGCTCTTGCCTTTTCAGCGTGGTGTCCTGGTGGTCTCACAAGGGCAAAACCATTGTCAATCTCGGAGCCCATTAACATATCAATAAGCTTTAGAACCCCACCCACCGCCACACAAGATGCCTCGTAGGATTTGGCAGACGTTACGGTATCAGGGTCAAGTCTTCTCTGTGTTTTTCCTTGTGTTGCCGCAATCGAATCTATATAAGAAGGTTCATGGTTAAGGGCAATCTCATCATGCGTTGCTGTCCGTGGAGGCGTATACACTATTCCATCTTTATCTATGCCATTTAGCATGGAATAAATGTGTTTTAACCTGTTTGGGTTTTCAGGATGGTAGTCGTCTGTAATATGTTCCAAAAATATCTCATCTCTTACAATACCAACTCTCATGGCATCCTCCTTCCTGACAGATTATTATCTTTTCTCTCAAAAATCAAGCTATCTTTGAGCACCATTTGAGGACGTATCTCCTATAAATTCAGGTACTTTTTCGATACGGGAATGATAAAAGGTTTTTTTGAAATAGGGTTTTCCTTCACAATGACAACAGTATCGTACACCTCCTCTATGTTGTTGAATGTAAGGGTTTCCTGTGGTATTCCATCAGCGTATACACCCCCTTTTGATAGAAGCACCACCCTTGAACAGAACTCTGAGGCGAGATTGAGGTCATGCAACACCATAAGGATGGTTAATCCCTCGCTATGTAAATTCTCAAGTAACTCAAGGGTATGCATCTGGTGTTTGATATCAAGATGGCTTACCGGTTCATCGAGAAGTAACACTTTGGGGTCCTGGGCAATGCATTGAGCAAGGTAAACTTTCTGCCTTTCCCCTTCTGAGAGGGAGTTCATCTGCCGTCCTGTTAAATGACCCATATCCATAGTCTCCATGATATCCGCCACAAACTCTTGATGTTCACTTCCGTAGAAGAATCCCCTTTGAAAATGTGGGTATCTTCCCATCAATATAAACTCTTCAACAGTATAGGAAAAAGGTGGGTCAAGTGCCTGTGGAAGAGTCGCTATATACCTTGCCAGTGTCCTTTTCTCATATTTTTTCAAATTTTGACCCAGGAACGCGATAGACCCTCTCTCTGGTAACAGATACCCGGCAAGAAGCTTCAACAAGGTGCTTTTACCTGCTCCGTTCGGGCCAATAATCCCGATAATCTCCCCCTCTCTCACCTCAAAGGTTATATTATGGAGGACTTCATACTTCCCATAACAAAACGTCACACCGTCAACGAGAAACAGTATCTCTTCCTTCATGACCTTCTCACAAGCAAAACAAGTAATATGAATCCACCAAATATGCCCGTTACAACACCGGCTGGAAGTTCAACAGGATATAAAAGATATCGGGAAAAAATATCAGACATGATGAGAAAAAAGGCACCACCCAAGTATGAGGCAAAAAGTAAAGGGGTATGGCTCGCACCAATGATATTCCTCAATACATGGGGCACAATAAGACCCACAAACCCGATAATACCCGATGCTGAGACGCATAACCCTGTAAGGATTGATGTTAAAAGAAACAATATCTTATACATTTTTGGCGGGTCTACACCCAGATACTGCGCCTTTTCACTACCCAGGGACAATATATCAAGTTCCTTTCCAAAAAAGAGAAGGATCGATGCAGGGACGAGAAACATGAGGGCATACACGTACACAAGAGAAACGTCAAGGCTTGAAAGGTCTCCCATCAACCACATCAGGGTAACCTGCATCTTATCCGGGTCGAGTATGGAAAAGAGGAAAAAGACAAATGACGAAAAAACAAGGCTTACCACTATGCCAAAAAGCACCATACTGTTAGGATTAAAAAACTTCCTTCTTGACAGCATATATACAACGAAGACAGAGAACATTGCCCCTATAAACCCCATGAGCGGGTTGGCATACATCCCGAGATAGTGCTGCATGCCTATCATGATTGATATGGTAACCCCTAAGGAAGCGCCACCTGAAATACCAAGTGTATATGGGTCCGCAAGGGGATTTCTCAGGATTGACTGGAGGGTAACCCCACAAATCCCAAGGGAACCTCCTACAAAAAAGGCAACCATGGTCCTTGGTAAACGTATCTTCTTCAAGACAAGACCAAACCCATCATCTGTAAAAAAGCTTTTGTATACGACATATATATTCTTTCCATAACTCAAGGATAACAAAATGGAGACAAGCAAAAGAATTATTAAGACAGTAAAAGTGATAACAATCCTTTTGTTTCGGGTTACAGGTTTCGGGTTACAGGTTTCGGAGTCATCCTGCCTTCTGCCTACTGCCTTCTGCCTACTGTTGTTTAACTCTTCCTTCTTCATTCTACATTCTTCATTGTTTCTGACAGCTTACGAACTGCCTCTAAAAATGTAACAGGGGTTGGGCTGCCTACAATATACGAATCCATTATAACAAAATGTATATCCTTCATATATTTTTTCCAACGTTTCATCTCCATCCCGATATTATACCCCATATCGGTAAGCACAATGAGCTGTGGCTTCTTTAAGATTACCTCTTCCATGCTCATCCTCGGATAAGGCATCTCAGTTTCTACGATATTCATACCACCAGCAAAACGTATCACATCATTTGCAAAACTCACCTGTGAAGCTACGATTAAAGGGTCTGCACCAACCTGCCAGAGCACCCTGTATCCCACATCCCTTTTCAGCTTACCAAGAGTATTTTCCACATCACTTACGATGTTTTTCCCTTGTTCCGCCTTTTCTAATATGTGAGCAAGGGCTAAAAAGTTATTTAGCAGATTATTGAACGTCTTTGGTCGAACAAAATAGTGCACTTCCAAATTAAGCCTTTTGAATTTTTCTATCACCCAGGGGGGATTTCCCTCCCTCGTTCCCAATATCAAGTCCGGTTTCAAGGCAACGATTTTTTCTATATCAGGGCGGAGTGGAGTGCCGATGTGTTCTTTCGTTGTTGCCTCTTTCGGTCTTTTACATAAATCCGTAACACCGATGAGCTTATCGTGCGCATCAAGAAGATAGATAGATTCTGTTATCTGTGGTGAAAGAGAAATGATGCGTTCATAACCATAGGATGTAAGGGAGCTTAAGAGGAGGAGAAAGGAGAAAAGTGAAAAGTGAAAAGTGAAAAGTGAAAGGAGAAAAGTGAAAAGAGAAAGGAGAAAGGAAGGCTTTTTACACGCACTAAAAATATTCCCTTACCTCCTTACAAAAATCCTCCGGCATCATCACACAAACAGGTTCTGAAAGGAGAGCCTGGAAAAAGTTCAGGTCAGGGGCATAGTCTCTCATGTTGAGGAATGTCCTTGCCACTATTCTTAAGTGGCTCGGGAAGAACCTTTGACCTTCAGGTCCAAAGAAAAGGGATGCATTAAAGCTATAGATACCGCTTGCTCCATAATACCGGAAGACTTTCAACAGACCTGCAACAAGGTCATTCACATGTGTATTCCCAAAGTCATCAATACAGAATACATCAGGAAAGATACACATTAACTCACCAAGGATACCAAGGGATACAAAGGACGATAGCCAGCGGGAACTTTCGATACTGCCTATATAGCGTTTACCAATCTTCTGCTCTTCTTGTATAAGCTCTGACCAGTAATCCAACTGATTTGTACGATAAAATTGCTCCGATGCCTTCAGTTCATCCATAAACTGGTTTCCCGGGTTTTGTGTTGCAAAATATTGCTGGTGAGGGTGAACTAACCCTCCGCCAGAGGGTGGCATGTAATTCCATGTCATCAGATGGTAAGGGAGTGATGCGTCGATTGATTTAATCTTTTTGAGAAATTCTATACCAAGAGAAAAAACATCTGTCAGCCTTTTCTCGCTGAGCTCTCCCAAAGGCACAACATGGTCATCGGTCATGACTACCACCCCGCTGTAAATGTCATAGGGGAAAAGGTTCGGAATGAGGAACGCTTCATCCTTCACAAACCTTCCTTCAGGAGCGACCTCTTCAATGAATTTCGGTGTTTTTCCATCCCTGTTCTCTTTGCAAAAGGGGCAGAATCCTTTAACCTCAGGTTTTGAATAGGAGTCAAGGTCAAGTCTTTGGGGCTTTATCGCGCCGAAGTGCGAGAAATGGCCAGTCCTTCCCGTAAGAGGGTCAATACGGACTTCAAACTTTTCTACCGTTGGCTTGAATCCTTTTCCTGGATGGAGAAACGTGCTTTCTGATTCAATAATCTCAAAGTGAATGCTGGATGGCATACTTTAACCTCTTTTTAGCGATCAATGTTCAGTTATGAACAATTTCTGATTACAAACAGCCTGCAAAGATTTAATCTTTTTTCGTTTCTTTGTCAAAGATATTACGCCTGATGAACATTGCAGGAAAAAGAGGCTATGGCCTGTAGCAACATTATTTTGAGGGAAGACGAGGGGTCGTTGATATAAAAAGGATAAACAGAATGGATGAAAAGAGCGACATTACTGCGCCGTAATAGAACAGCGCCGGTGAACCAAAGTGCTGCCATAAAGCACCGCCAATGATACTTGAAGGAAGGACTGAAAGTCCAACAACGGTATGGTAGACCCCGTACCCTGTTGCCATTACCTCCGGCCTTATTAGTGTTGCCACATATGCCCTTTGTACTCCTTCATTTACGGCGACGAACAAACCATATGCGATAAAGAGAAGCCATGCATGGGTATGGTCTTTGGCGACAGCAAAACCGATGAACACAAGTGAGAACATGAGGTAGCTCGTGAGTATCGTCCTTTTTTTCCCAAATCTATCAGCCATGATGCCCGCAGGTATGGAAAAGACAGCGGAGAAGAGATTACAGGTAAGATAGAGTAGTGGTATGGTGGCAATGGCAACACCTAACTCCTGAGCCCTCAGGACAAGAAAAGCCTCTGAAGTCTTGCCGAGGGTAAAGATTAAAATAACGATAAGAAATAACTTAAAGTCCTTGTCGAGATTTTTGAAACTGATTGTTGGTCTTACCGCTGAAGTACTCCTTTTTACATCTTTCACAAAGAGAGCGACACAGAGAAGTGCCAGGATACCAGGTATCATTGAGATCCAGAATACCCACTGAATTTTACCGCCAAAGGGGCCAAGAATAATGAAAGTGAGAGCAGGGCCCATGACTGCACCCATGGTATCCATTGACCTGTGAAAACCAAATGACCTTCCCAGCATCCCTGTTTCTGTAGAATCAGCGATAATCGCATCCCTCGGTGGATTTCTCACACCCTTACCAAGCCTGTCTGTAACCCTGTAAATCAGAACATCAATCCACGATGAGGCAGTGGCAAGAATTGGCCTGCTGAATACAGATACGGCATATCCCCAGAATATAATAGACTTACGCTTACCAAACTTGTCCGATAACCATCCGGAAAAGACCCTCAGCATGCTCGCTGTGCTTTCTGCCACGCCTTCTATTAAGCCTATTGATATTTTTGATGCATGGAGAACGTCATTTAAAAAAACAGGGATTAAAGAAAAGATCATTTCCGAGCTGAAGTCCATGAACAGGCTGACAAGTCCGAGGACAACCACATTCTTGGGCAATCCGAGTATTTTCTTCATCACTTATTATTTTGACATGAATATGCACCTAAATCATTACATATTTTTGATAGAGAGGGAGGAGCAATGAATCACCCCGAGGAAACCTTGGGGTATCGACAAGGAATCTTGGGCAGATTTACTTTTTGAAGCAAGCTTCGGGGTATTAGACCCGAGGGGCAATAAAAATTTGACATACAGGGTGGGTTGTATTATAAAACAATACGATGCGGGAATAACTCAGCGGTAGAGTGTAACCTTGCCAAGGTTAAAGTCGCGGGTTCAAATCCCGTTTCCCGCTTTAAAACAGAGGCAGCGGGTTGAAGCGTTGCCCGCTCCATAGTACAGCAGTGAATAGTCGTTAGTGGATTCAAAAACATTATAGCTATTCACTATCAACTAATTACTGTTCATTGAATTCACGGCGGCATAGCCAAGTGGAAAGGCGACGGTCTGCAAAACCGTTATTCTCCGGTTCAAATCCGGATGCCGCCTCCAACTTTATCCCTAATAATTTCAATTGTATTTGAAGATTGTTCTGTACTTGATGAAGTACAAGAGGTAGGTGTCCGTATATATCCAGCGTTATTCCACCACCATGAACAACGCGTCCATACTATCACCTACTTTTTTTTGATTTGTTGACGACGCGTGGTAACTCGTGTGAAGCACAGTGAGCACATGGTTACCCAGTGAACCAACACAGGTTGTTGAACGTGTAGCACAGTGAGCCTTGTTGAAGTAAGAGAACCTATATAAATGTTGAGGGTAAAAACGGAACTAACTATGTCTGTATATGATCGTCTATAGATTTTGAAAAAACAAAACAGTTTCTTGGAGATTGATGTATGATGCTTTTAGTGGACACCAAAGTTGAGGTACAATACAAAGACGGAGGTGTCAGAATGGAAAGGATTCCCAACGCAGTATACACAAAGGAACTTCGGGAAGAAGCAGTAAAAATGATAACAGAGGGTGGCTTGAAAGCACCGGAGGTTGCACTCAGATTGTCGATTCCTAAATCAACCATAACCTATTGGGTCAGGGCAGAGAGACAGGGTAAACTTTCCAATGTGGGAAGCTCAAAGAAGGTCCTTATTGAAACAGAAATGGAACTATCCAACCTCAAGCGTGAACTTGCTCAGGTAAGGATGGAGCGTGATTTCTTAAAAAAAGCGGCCACGTACTTTGCCAAGGAGTCGCAGCCAGGTACACGCTGATGAATAAATTGCGACTCCACTATACTATCCCTTTTATGTGTCGTATGCTGAGCGTGTCGCTAAGCGGCTATTATGCATGGCGTAAACGTCCTCTATCAAACCATGCCCTGGAGGAAGGACGGTTCGAAGTTGAGATAAAAGCAGCTCATAAAAGAACCCGTGGAACCTGCGGACCGGAAAGACTGCAACAGGACCTTGTAGCCCATGGTATTACTGTCGGTATCTCAAGGATCAGACGGATCAGGGAAAAGCTCGGAATACGCTGTAAACAGACAAAGAAGTTCAAGGCCACCACAGACTCCAAGCATACGCTTCCTGTGGCAGAAAACCTGCTGGAACAGAACTTCAAGGTTCCATCACCGAATTGGGTCTGGGTCAGTGACATCACGTATATCTCTACCGATGAAGGTTGGCTCTACTGTGCTGCTCATAAAGATCTCTTCAATGGTGAGATCGTTGGCTACGCCCTGGGATCGAGAATCACCAAAGACCTTGTCATGAGGTCCCTTTTATAGGGCGGTTGCAACAAAGAAACCTGAAACAGGTCTTATCCATCATTCCGATAGGGGAAGCCAGTACTGTTCCAGGGACTACCAGAGGTTGCTTGATCAGTTTCATATAAGGCCCTCCATGAGCAGAAAAGGGAACTGTTATGATAATGCCCCCATGGAAAGCTTCTGGGGGACCATGAAGAATGAACTTGTCTATCATCAACATTATGCAACAAGAAGAACAGGCAATCAGGGAGATCACCGAATACATTGAGGTCTTTTACAACAGACAACGCAGACAGGCAAGGTTGGGGTATTTATCCCCTGTTGCCTATATGAGGCAATTCTATGAGAGGAAAGAAGCGGCATGAAGACATTTGGTATCCACTATTTACGGCCTGTTGCTCAAATCCATTTTTGTCAAAACCTACCCCATTCGATCCGAAAGGTATTCTCTCTGTTCGCTGGTGCTCCTTTCTGGAACACCTTCCAGACCAAATACAGCTATGGATGGATTTGGGCAACAGGCCGTTTACTCTTTACAAAGCTCCCAAAATTAAACGTGATTAGACCTTTCATTGTAACCTTTTTTACTACGTCAATAGTTAAATTAAATTTTATTTTTAAAATTACATTTTTTTCTTGACAAATAATTTGTCATGCATTATATTCATTCTAGACTATGTTAAATAATTCACAATATGTAGTGTTTAAACCATTGTGTAGTAAGGATAGCGAGTTTTTGTATCAATATTACTATGGAAATACAGAGACTTTGTTGAACAATAAGTTCATTAATTCACAAGGTATCTTTTATTAAAAGAAAATCACCTCCATAAGCTTCTCATAATAACCCCCCTTCCCCCTGGGGCTACCCAGGGGGTTTTTCTTTGCAAAAAAAAGGTTTTTATTGTATGATTGAGTATGGGTTTTTCCAGTATCAATATGTATACAGGTGGTATATTCGGTCTTCTGTACTCTGCTGGGCCTGTTGCAAAGGTAGTTGTAGCAATTCTCCTTGTATTTTCCATCATATCATGGACAATCATGCTATTGAAACTGAAGCAGTTCAGTAAAACGGAAAAGGAAGGTGAAAGGTTTATAAAAACCATAAGGGAGATCGATTCTTTTAAAAGACTTGTAACGGTGTATAGAGGGAACCCTGACAACTCATTTTATAGACTGATGCTTTCATCGTATAAGGAAATTACAACAAGACAAAAGGAAAACCCCGAGATAAAGCCTGAAACCATCCCCCATGTAGAGAATATACTAAAGATTACAATAACTGAAGAATCGGAGAGGCTTGAAAGAAAGCTCTCCTTTCTCGCCACAACTGCCAACACTGCCCCTTTTATAGGGTTGTTTGGTACAGTATGGGGCATTATGGACTCTTTCAGGGAAATAGGGATAAGGGGGACAACAAGCCTTGCGGTGGTAGCCCCTGGCATAAGTGAGGCGCTGATCGCGACTGCTATCGGTCTTGCGACAGCAATACCGGCAGTGCTTGCCTATAACTATTTTATAGGGAGACTTAAAAGGATTCTATCAAAGATGGAAAATGCGTCAATTTATATTCTGAATATCCTTGGGAAATGAAATCATCAAAAGATTCAAAAGGCCCGCTTTCTGAAATAAACATCATACCCCTTGTTGATGTCATACTTGTCCTCCTCATCATATTTATGATAACAGCACCCATGATGCAACATGGGATGGGTATTGACATCCCGAATGTTACCTCAAGGGCTATTCCTACGAAAGATGAACCTCAAATCCTTAACATCACACGGGATAAACAACTCATGTTGAATGAAAAAAAACTGGATATCAAAGACCTTAAAGCAGCAATACAACTTCTTTTTGTAAATAAAAGCAACAAGGAGATATTCCTCAGGGCGGACAAGGATGTTTCTTATGGATTCGTGGTGAATTGTATGGGTATTGTCAGGGAAGCAGGTATCGGGAAGATCAATATAGTAACAAAACCCCTTGAAGAAAGATGAGAGAAGAAACCTGGTACAAAATGCTAATAGTTTCCACAATACTACATTTCTTCTTTATAGGTATGTTCAGTATACCTATAAAGAAGGCATCAAGGAGGATAGATTTATCCTCTTCTTATTCTGTGAACCTTGTTGGCGATATGGGTGGAGTTTTCAAGGGACAACAGGAAAATGGCTTATCTGAGGGCAGAGATTTACCTGTGAAGCAGGGTCCCGTAACCAAAAAAGAACGTTTACCTGCGAAACGCAAAAATGCACCTGTGAGGAAAGAGAAGGAAGCCGTATCCTTATCCAAACATAAGATACTTGAAAAGGAAACCACAACAAAGGAGGAATTAAGTCGCCTCGAAGAGAGGATAAGAGAGATTAAAAAAAAGACAAACTATTTTGATATTACACAGGCTAAAAGAACAGGTGGTTCATCGAGTGGTCTTCGACCAGGCGTTTCAGGGTCTGGTCTTCCTGTATCTTCGGGAGGAGGCGCAAGACCGCTTGACCCGGTATCACAAAAATATATACTTGATGTGTGGGAAAAGATAAAGGATACATGGGGGTTACCTGGCATCACATCGTCAAAGCAGCCGCTGGAAACTGTAGTTACAATAAAGATAAGGAAAGACGGAAGGATTGTTGATATCAATATAGAAAAAAGGTCAGGTAACAGGATCTATGATGAGTCTATATTGAGGGCTCTGAGGACAGTGGAATTATCACCGATCCCGGCCTCGCTCAATACAGATATGATAGAAATAGGTTTTCGATTCCTGCCAGGTGATGTGTCGTGAGCATATTGGAGAGCATAATTATGGGTGCAATACAGGGCATAACAGAATTTTTGCCTATCAGCAGCTCAGCGCACCTCATTATCATGCCATGGTTCTTTCAAATCCATGAAGGCAATATCAATAAACTTACTTTTGACGTGATGCTCCATTTTGGAACTCTCTTTGCAATCATGCTCTTCTATGGCAAAAGGTTCATCAATATATTGATAGAAGGGGTTATAGAGGTAAGACAGGGGAGAATCAAAGATACGCTTCTTGCTAAAATTGTTTTAGCCACATGCCCGGCGGCAATCGTTGGTGTACTGTGCAAAGATTTTATCGAAGCGTACTTAAGAACCCCGGTTGTAACAGTATGTATGCTCTTTGCGGTGTCTATTTTAATGATAATATCGGAAAGAATGAGTGTGGATAAGAGGGAGTTATCGTACCCAGTAGTAATCGCTATCGGCTTTGCTCAGGCGTTGGCCCTCATTCCCGGTACGTCGAGAAGCGGGATAACGATCACCTTGGGGATACTCTTAGGGTTGAAAAGAACGTATGCTGTAGATTTTTCCTTTCTTCTATCGATCCCCATAATACTTGGCGCCGCCCTGTTCGAATTAAAGCACCTTCATTATCAGGGCAACGAGTTAGAGATATACATATTCGGGGTACTATCGGCGTTTTTCTTTGGTGTTTTGAGCCTGAAATTTCTTATAGGGTATCTGAAAAAACACTCACTTGATGTTTTTGCATATTACAGGATTGGAATTGCTTTACTTATCCTTCTTTTTTCGAAGTATTAAGTGCACAGCCTTACTGAAAAACCCTATTATATAATTTCTCGTTATATATAAACCGATGGTGAGCACTACAGTTACTACAAGCAGAGCAAAGAAGGTCTGATACTTGCCGTTTCTGACCGCATTGCCTTGCAATGTGAGTATCAGGGTGCCAGGCAATCTTCCAAATATATTCATAAGAACAAAGTCTATGAACCTCATATGTGTAAGCCCGAGGAGATAGCATAGTGAATCCTTCGGGAACCCAGGTATGAGAAAGAGTATAAAGGAGACGTATAAACCTTTATGGGTGACAAAGAAGTTAAACTTATTTATATATTCCTTCTTTACTACTTTTTCCACAAACCTCATGCCAAAGGTTCTCGTTATCCCAAATGCGAGCATAGAACCTATTGTAAGTCCAATTGTGGAGAGTATTAAACCCTGTACTTTTCCAAACAGGAAACCCCCTACAAAACCTGTAACCTCACCGGGTACAGGAGCAAAAACAACCTGCCAGGCTTGGATAACTACAAACATGATGGCAGCAAAAGGCCCGAAGGAAGAGATATAAGCTTCTAATTTCCTGTGATTGAGGAAGTATCTGTAATAGTTGATTATCTCCCTCCATGCCCCTTCATGGTACACGTAGAAGATTAAAAGTATGAGAACGCTCACGGATAAACCGAGAATTACCCTTAAAAGTAGAGATACGTAATTGGATTTAACTATTGAATTTTTTTTCAAGCCTGAATCACTACCGTCCTTAGCACTTCATCCACTGTAGTTAAACCGTCCCGTAGAAGGATTAGGCAGTAATCCTTAAGTGTTTTCATGCCACTTTTGATGGCTTCATCTCTTATTGCCTGGGTATCGCTACCCTCAGCTATCAGGCGTCTCACCTCATCGTTTATCATAAGAACCTCATACACACCAACCCTCCCTTTATAGCCGGTCATATTACAGGCATCACACCCTTTGCCTTTATACAGTTCTATCCCCTCTTCAAGTCCCAGATATTTGGTAATTACATGGTCTGGTATATACATTTCTTTACACTTTGTGCATATCCTTCTCACGAGTCTCTGGGCAATGATACCGATGATTGACGTTGAGATAAGAAAGGGTTCTATACCCATCTCTGTGAGCCTCATAAATGTGCTCGGTGCATCATTCGCATGGAGCGTTGTGAATACAAGATGCCCTGTAAGGGCTGCTTCAACTGCAATCTTTGCTGTCTCTTTGTCCCTTGTTTCCCCAACAAGTATGATATCAGGGTCTTGCCTTAAGAAGGCCCTTAATACCCTTGCAAAGTCAAGTCCGATATCTGGGTTTACCTGCACCTGGTTAATGCCGCTGAGGTCATACTCGATAGGGTCTTCTACGGTTGATATATTGACATCTATACTGTTCTTTTCTGATAGCCCACTATACAGGGTAGTGCTCTTTCCAGAACCTGTGGGTCCTGTTACGTATATTATTCCGTAAGGCTTTTTTATAATTTCCCTTATAAGCTCAAGGGTGGGCAGGTGTGTTACTAATTTATCCAGACCGAGTGTTGTGTTACTCTTATCAAGAATTCTTGCTACTACTTTTTCACCAAATTTTGTGGGTACCGTAGAGACCCTGAAGTCTATCGATCTGTTTTCCAATTTCATCGTGATCCTGCCATCCTGAGGCAATCTTCTCTCTGTGATATCCAGTTTTGAGATGATCTTAATCCTGCTGATGAGTGGCAGGATAATCTTCTTGGGCAATCTCATTTCCTCCTGTAAAACCCCGTCTACCCTGTAGCGGACACGCAACGATTTTTCCATTGGTTCTACATGGATATCGCTTGCACCTTTCTTTAATGCCATTGCAATAATATTGTTCGTGAGCCTTATTATGGGTGCACCTTCTGCCTCCCTTGTAAGGTCAGTTAACCCCATCTCTTCTTCTCTCCCTTCTTCGAATTCAACGTCCCTCAATATGTCTGATTGGATAGAGTCCGTGTCTTCAAGTAAGGATTCTATGTACAATTCGGCCTTTTCTTCTTCTTCTTTCCTAAAAAGCTCTGGATAGTCTTTTGTCATGAAACTTTTAAAATCTTCCTCAGCGACAACAACAGGCTCAATAGCAACCCCTTTTATGAACTTCCTTGCTTCATCAATGGCCAGAAGGTCATGAGGGTTCACCATAGCAATGGTAAGTGTATTATTGGCATAGGAAATGGGTAGCATCTTATACCGTGTTATAAGCTGTTGCGGGATAAGAGATATTATATTTCTATCCAGCTTTAATTTGGAGAGGTAAACTATGCCCATACCTTTCTGGGAGTTCATCTCTTCGATTCGCTCTGCCACTATCTTGTTTAAGGACATTGAAATCGAAGAATGTTCTCTCAGTAAAGCTTCGAAATCCCTTTTTTCCAATACCAAGACTTCTGTGGCATGGGTTGTCATGACTGTAGCAGTCCTTGGTTTACCAGTGAGAAGTGCCATTTCGCCAAAGCATGCCCCGCCACTTAATGTGGTAATAGTGAGATCAACACCGAGGGAAGGTTCTCTTTTCTTTACCTCCACCTTACCATCTTTTATGATAAACATTGCATCACCAGATGCCCCTTCTCTCACAATAGCTGTATTGGGAGGGTATACCCTTTCTTTCATTCTTTTTGCTAATTCTTCAAGCTCATCATCCCTGAGGTCCTTAAAAAGTTCTGTATTTTTCAGGCAAGACATTTCTTCCATACAACTATTCATTTTCCAAACCTCCTGCTTCTATGTTGGTAACTTCTGATAGCCCTTAGAAAATCTATCTTCCTGAATACAGGCCACAGAGCCTCACAGAAGTAAAATTCGCTATAAGCACTCTGCCACAATAAGAACCCACTTAACCGTATTTCCCCGCTTGTCCTTATTATAAGGTCTGGATCAGGAATTCCACAAGTGTAAAGATGGCTTGTGATATCATCCGTGGTAATACTATCTGCCAGCTTTTCTATTGTATCAACCTTTTTTTCCTTAATAGCCTGTTTCACCGCTTCTACAATCTCTTCCCTTCCACCGTAGCCTATAGCTATGTTCAAAATATGGTTTTTGTAATCTTTTGTCAATTCTTCAGATTTTTTGATGACCTCTT
This sequence comes from uncultured delta proteobacterium, assembly GCA_903822335.1. GTDB lineage: Bacteria > Desulfobacterota > Syntrophorhabdia > Syntrophorhabdales > Syntrophorhabdaceae > CAIJOT01. Next base: position 11,576 of record CAIJOT010000265.1, on the reverse strand, counting down.
TCAACTCATCAGGCAGTATTTCAAGGTTCCCTAATACCCTTATCCTGAAACCGTTTTTCAGTATTATCGGACTCTTTGTGAGCTCATCAAGCTTTTCCTCAATAACTTTCAGCAGGGCATCGATCTCCTCTCTATCCCTCTTGGTGTTATCGGCTGAAAAAACCCAGATCGTCACAATTTTGATACCAAGCTCAACAGCCCATTTCAATACATCATCGAGTTTTTTAGCCCCCTCCATGTGGCCCATGGTTATATCATTAAAGCCCTTTTCCCTTGCATACCTTCTATTGCCATCAAGGATAAGGCCTATATGGATGGGTACGGTACCTTTTTTTACTTCTTTTTCAAGGAGTTTTCCATAGGTGAAATATAAAAGCCTTTTGAATAGCACGGTAAATTATAATGTATATTTCAAAAAAAATTAACAGTTATTTTACAGGGGGGAAAAACGAGATGTATGTTTTAGGACTGTTTTAATTCTGTACCGGACGTCTTGCCCTTGCTGTGAGGGATTTAATGGCATCCTTTAATCCATCTATTGTAAGCTCGAACATGGGAAAAATCTTACCTATGCTATCCACCGTATAATGACCCCAGAAATTTTTATGTGTTGGATTGAGCCACACAGAGTGTGGAAAATGTTCCCGTATTTTCAAGAGCCACTCTATAGAGGATTTGTCGTTTGTATAGAAATAGTCAATGCAACCATTGACATCAAAAAGCTCTGAGTATGCCATTCTTGCGTCTCCAACTATTACCACCTTATATCCTTTATGGAAATTTGAGAATAACTTCTCAGTAGGTATCCTCTTATAATTGGCGATATCTTCATAGATGTCCTGGTATATGCAATTATGGAAGAAAAAATATTTAAATTCTTTAAAGTGTTCCATCTGTGAAGCTGCAGAAAAAAGCCTTTCGCATAGGTCACTATAGGGCAGCATTGAACCACCCGTATCCATCAGCAGGATTATCCTTACCGTATTTTCCCTGGACCTGTTAAAAACAAGCTCGATCTCCCCGCCTTGTTTTGCAGTCTTATCGATAGTTTCATCAATATCTAACTCCTCTTGAGCGCCTTCACGTTTCAACTCCCTCAATTTTTTTAAAGCCATCTTTGTCTGCCTGACATCGAGGATGATATCGTTTCTGTAATTCCTGTATCTTCGCTCGTCCGCAACCTTTATCGCAGATTGCATCCATGATTCACCGCCTACCCTGATACCGCCCGGGTGGTATCCGTAGGCACCAAAGGGGGATGTTCCACCTGTCCCAATCCATTTTCCTCCGCCATCGTGCCTTTCCTTCTGTTCTTTCAGCCTTTCCCTGAATTGTCTCATCAGTTCATCTATGTTGTGTTCTTTCTTAAAGTCCTCTAATTTCTTCTGAAATTCTGCCAATTCTTCCGGGGTCATTTTGGGAAGCCCGTGGAGAGGATTCTCAAGCCACTGTAATACTTTATCGAGTTCTACGCCTTCTGTCTTTATACCCCCAAAATATTCCTGAAAGGCTTCATCAAACATATCGTAATATGCTTCGCTTTTTACAAGGAAGGCCCTGCCAATATAATAGAGGTGGTTGATACTGGATTGGAAAAAACCATTGTACAGTGCTTCGATAAAGGCTACCCATTCTGTTATGGAAACAGGGACGCCTTTACTCCTCAGGGTGAAGAAAAAATTTGTAAACATTAATACCTTCTTTTAAAACCGAACGTACCGTGCCCTGAAGATACTTTGACAAACCTTTCTGTATCTACCTCATTTTTCAGAAGAGTCCCGAGGAAGGGAATTTCAGAAGAGATCTTGTCCACACTGATGCCCCCTAATGTAAGGGCTTTAATCCAGTCGAGCAGTTCACTTGTGGATGGTTTCTTTCTGAGTCCTTCTACCTCCCTTATCCAGTAGAATCTTTTTATAGCCTCCCTCATAAGTTTTGTTTCTAAATCAGGAAAGTGAACCTTAATAATTTTTTCCATCATCTCTTCATCAGGAAATTCAATGTAGTGGAATATACACCTTCTCAGGAAAGCATCCGGCAACTCTTTCTCTGAATTGCTGGTGATTATCAAAATGGGCCTGTGTTTTGCGATAATCTCTTCGTCAAGTTCCGGTATATGGAATGACATTTCATCGAGCTCGTTAAGGAGGTCGTTTGGGAATTCGATATCCGCTTTATCAATCTCATCTATCAGGAGAACAAGCTTTTCTTCACTGATGAATGCCTGACCCAATTTGCCGAGTTTTATATATTTTCTGATATCAGAGATATCCTTATCCTTGAACCTTGCGTCATTCAACCTCTGAACAGTATCGTACACATACAGGCCATCTTTTGCTTTTGTCGTGGACTTGATGTTCCAGGTTATTAGTTTTTTATTGAGTGCCCCTGCTATACTGTGTGCAAGCAGAGTCTTACCTGTTCCAGGTTCACCTTTAATGACCAGAGGTTTTCCCAACACAATTGAAACATTTACAATTTCCATCAGCGGCCGGGAAGCTATATAATCGTCACTTCCCTTGTATCCCTGAGCAGTATTACCCATTTTTAAGCCTCCTTGTGATAAGTGAAAAATATCACTAACATTATAAGGTCTAATCTCTTCATTGTCAATAAAATGGCAGCCCTGTTATCTATGGCCTGTAATTGAATTGATATTTAAAGGGTGTGGTGGAGCATTGGGAAGTGATAATATGTGACAGGGATGAAAAGAGCCATTTGAGGAAGGAGAATGGTTTTTTACCATACACAAGAACAGGTTTTCCTTTTATGTTGAGGGTTTGCTTCAAGTCATCTACAGTGTCGTAGAACGTCCCGATACTGTCTACGAGTCCAGCTGTTTTTGCCTGTGTTCCTGTAAATATCCTTCCGTCAGAAAATTTTTTCGCTGTATCAATAGGCATCTTTCTGCCTTCTGCTACGTCATTTATAAACTGCTCATGGATATTTTTCAGTATATCGTTAAGATATCGTTTTTCTTCCTTCTTCATCTTCCTGAAAGGTGTGCCTGCATCTTTATACTCGCCTGACTTTATGGTATTGGCTTGTATACCTATCTTTTTCAAAAGGTCTTCTATAACCGTTTGCTCCATGATCACTCCTATGCTGCCGGTTATCGTGGATGGGTTGGCATATATCTTTTCTCCCGCAGTAGCAATGTAATATCCCCCCGAAGCACACACGGAACCCATGGATACATATACCTTCTTTTTCTCTCTCAACTTCTTTACCTCTTTATGGATCTCCTGTGTCGGTCCTACTGAACCTCCAGGCGAATTGATCCTTATGATTACCCCTTTTATGTTCTCATCTTCCTTGAATTTCACTATATCTTCCATGGTATCTTTCGATTCTATTATTACCCCCTCTATTTCTACCACGCCTATCTTTTCACCAAAAGGTCTGCCAAGCATACCCTTCATAAAAGATATGAAGAAGGTAAACACGATTGCTATCAGGATGACCAGTAGAGCTATTTTGATTCTTTTATGAGCCATTGTACGTTCTCCTTTTTACCACTATCTTCCCAAAGGGTCTTCTTTGAGAAAGGGTTGCTATTTTTATCTTTGTCAATTCAAGTATTCCAAGCATTGTGGCTATTTTTTCAGTCTGCTCCTCATGATTCTTTACATTCCATACATAAAGGCCGGAGGAATCAAGAATCGTTTTTAACATATGTAATTTTTCTTCAAGGGTTGGTTTTATTTCATTTATTACGATATACCTTTCTTCTTTACTTTTTATCAGTTGAAAGAAGACATTACAAAGGCAAAGCAAATCATATTCCTCTTCTCTGTCAATCGATTTTTTTCCTCTGCAGAATGTATCCCTGTCAAGCATGGGTAGGCTATCTATAGTGCTCACCATGTTCCTGATTCTCTCATATTCCATGATCCTTTCTACGAGCTCTTCCCTTGCGTCTTCAACTTCGTTGCTTCCACCATTTGAGGGGAGGAGCATCCTTGATTTTATGAATATTAACAGTGAAGCAATCTCTATGAAGTCTTCTGCAATCTTAAGGTTCATCTCACGAACCAGTTCCACATACTGCAGAAACCTTTCAGTGATCGTGGACAGCGGTATATCCCAGATACTTATCTTTTTCTTCTTTATGAGGGTGATCAAAAGGGCAAGAGGACCTTCATAGCACTCCATTTTCACTTCGAGTGTTGGTACGGATAGGTTCATGTTGTAATGTCCTTGTTCAATATGTAGGTCCGCACGAACTGCGTTTCCTCTTCTTTCGTCTTTAAATTCATGTCGATCTTTGCTTCTTTCAATTTTTCTAATATCTCTTTAAAAACAGGACCTTCTTTCATACCCATTTTTTTTAAGTCTTCCCCTGTAAGGATTGGCCTAAAAGAGTCAAAGTAGGTAATGTAATTTGATATTGCCTTTTTCGTCTCTTCTGATCTGGTTTTTGCCATAATAAATAATTTTGCTTCCTGAGATAGCGGTTCGAGCAGTTTATAGATTTCACTTTTTTTCATAAAGTAGATATTTGCAGCTAATTTTACCATTACTTCTCGCAGTTTTCCCATATTCCCAATCGTCTTCTTTTTTAACGATTCTGTCATTTCAGTCTTTTTACAGAACTCCACAATCTCTTCATGTTTCATATGGTCCAAGAGACCCTGGATATAATAGGGGAGTATATCGCATGGTTTGCCTCTGTATAACAATTCATACCATTTGAGCACACCGTGCATCTGATGAAAGAGCCTTTCCTTCTCTTTATCGAAGGTGAGATTGGGGGATATAAATCGTAAAAGGTCAAGTTCCTTTAGCCTCTTTAAAATCTTTTCAGATGCTTCTTCCAGCATGATAAGCGACAGCTCAGTCCATATCCTCTTGCCTTTTATTTTTAAAAGAAAATTCATTTTTACTGCATTTTTTATGAGGTTTAAGGTGTGCTTGCCAATCTGGAAACCGAACCTGTGTTCAAATCTTATTGCCCTGAATACCCTTGTCGGGTCTTCGACAAAACTTAAACTGTGGAGCACCCTTATGGTTTTTTCTTTTATGTCCCTCTGAGCACCAAAGAAATCTATCAATTGCCCGAAGGTATTTTTATTTAACGATATGGCAAGCGTGTTTATGGTAAAGTCCCTACGATGCAAATCAAGCTTGAGAGAACTATGCTCAACGATAGGCAGGGCAGCAGGGGCTTTATAGTATTCTAACCTTGCCGTAGCGATGTCTATCTTAAATCCATCCGGATAGATGACCTTTGCAGTGGCAAACTCTTTATGGGGTTTAATTTTAACACTGAATGTTTTTGCCATCTCTTCAGCGAACGTTATCCCATCGCCCTCTATAACGATATCAATATCGTAATCCTCAATCCGGAGGAGAAGGTCTCTTACAAATCCACCAACCAGAAAGGCATGGTATCCCATAGTATCTGCAAGGTGCCCGATTTCAGTAAGTTTTTTTAATGTTTTTTTATCTAACCTTTCTTCCATTAATTTCTTTACGTTTTTCCTTTTTTGGTACATCTCATGGAACTCGAGTTTCCCAAACACAGTTTTTGCAATCTCATCTTCGAGGATTCTTAAAAGGTCTGTTCTGGTTATTGCACCGATGAGTCCCCCTTCCTTGATTACGGGCAGGAATCTCTGGTTGTTGCCAATAATAATCTCCTTCACCTTTTCTATAGAATCTTCGGGTTTCACTGTAGAGGATTCTGTGGTCATATACTCTCTTACAGGTATATTTTCTAATTTATGGAATGCTGCTTTTTCTACGATCTGCCTTGTTATGATACCTGTAACTTTTCCATCGGATATAGCAGGCATGGCATTGATGTTGTATTTGAGCATAATATTCTTTGCTTCCTGAATAGGACTTTCTGCATCGATAGACTTCACAGGAAAAAACATAATATCTTGTGCCTTCCACAGGGGTTTCACATTGTGCGTGAGGTGTTCTATGAGCCTTTCTTTTACCTCTATAATGGTCATATGTTTTACTGTAGAAGAAGCTGCCTCTTTGTGACCCCCTCCTCCAAGCAATGAAAGTATGTGTCCTGCATCAACTTCAGAGATTCTGCTTCTCGCGATAACGTAGACCCTGTCTTCCATCCTGAAGAGGGCGAAAACAACATTGATATTCTCCATGTCGCGGAATTTGTGGACAACAACGGCCAGGTCGCCTACGTAATTTTCTGTGCTCCCTTCTGCTATCACTATATCTATGCCGTTTATATTATAGATTGATGCACTGTTGATAAGGTCATTGAGGAGAAATACCTGTTCTGGAGTAAGTTCCTTTACAAGCATGTCTGAAACAAGGTTAACGTTTGCCCCCTTTGAGAGCAAGAATGATGCAGCTTCAAAATCTTCCGTAGTAGTTGATGGATACTGGAAACTGCCTGTTTCTTCATATATCCCGAGCATCATGATCGTTGCTTCTTCAGAGGATATTGCAATATCCTGTGCCTTCAGAAGAGCTATAAGTATCGTTACAGTGGCACCCGTGCCCCTGATAAACTCCACATTGCCATTTATGTCATCCCTTGATTGTGGATGGTGGTCGTAGATATGTATTTTCACCTTCTCGGTATCCACGAGCCTTGCAAAGTCTCCTATTCTCGCCTTTTGCCTTGTATCAACCAATATAAGCGTGTCGATAGCCCCATAATCTATATTTTTCATTTTTGCTATATCAAATAGGTACAGGGTAGAGTGGATGAGGAAATTTCTTAATGTTTTTTCCTGTGAGCCGGGGAATACCAGGATTGCATCGGGATATAGTTTTTTTGCAGCAACCATCGAGGAGAGGGAATCAAAATCTGCATTATTATGAGAAGTAATGACCTTCATTAACCCCTTGGATGATATTTTTTATGGATCTCCTTTAATCTTTTGCTGTCCACATGAGTATATATCTGAGTCGTTGAAATATCTTCATGTCCAAGTAAGATTTGAATAGAACGTAAATCTGCCCCACCTTCAAGGAGGTGGGTTGCGAAGGTATGCCTCATAGTATGTGGAGAAATATGACTCTTTTCCATCTTCAATCCGTATTTCCTGATAAACTTCCATATTGCTTGTCTTGTGAGCATGTTACCCCTTTTGTTTGGAAATAAAAAGATACCCTTTGGTTTCTCCTTTTCAAGATAGGACTTTATTGCATCCTTAGAGTATGTTCCCATTGGCACCACCCTCTCTTTTGACCTCTTACCTGATGCGACTAAAAAACCGCCTTCCAAGTTGATGTCGCTCTTTTTCAGCTTGATAAGTTCTGATACCCTTAAGCCTGTGGCATATAATAGTTCGAGTATTGTCTTATCCCTTAAAGAAGTCCTCGAACCTGTGGGTAAATTAAGTAGTTCAATTACTTCCTGTTCGCTTAAAACTTCAGGGATTGGTGGTGTATACTTTGGTATCTCAATATCTTCAAGGGGATTGTGTGTGACTGTGCCTTCCACGAGCAGGAAATTGAATAATCCCCTTAAGGCTGAAATGGCCCTCACAATACTCCTTGTTTTTTTCCCTTTCTCCCTTAAATAACCCATATATTTCTCAATGTTCTTCCTGTCAGGCATCGGGAAAGCATTTTCCTCTGAAAATTTGATAAACCCCATAATATCCCTGTTGTATGCATCTACAGTATGGGGTGAAGCGCCTCTTTCTGCTGTTAGGTAACCTATGAAGGCATCGAGATGGTGGTATAGATTTGTCATAGGCATTCAGCTATCAGCTTTTGCCCCTTTTCTCATCTTCTGATTTTCTCAGGCCTGTGGAACCGAATCCACCTATACCTCTCTTTGTTTCAGGTAAATCTACAACCGTTTTCCAGTTCACCCTGACAATGTTTTTAAAAATCATCTGAGCAAGCCTGTCCCCATTCTGTATGGTAAAGGATTTCCCACCAAGGTTCACAAGGAGAACTTTTATTTCACCCCTGTAGTCTGCATCAATGGTGCCAGGAGTGTTCAACACGGTTACACCATACTCATATGCTATACCGCTCCTTGGTCTTATCTCAGCTTCATATCCGTCAGGGATACCAATGAATATACCTGTTGGTATTAATGCCCTTGCGAGTGGTTTCAATACCACGGGTTTATCAACAAATGCACAGAGGTCCATCCCAGATGATGCGTTGGTCGCATACACTGGAAGATATGCCCCTTCCTTTTTCGAAATAAAGACCTCTAACTCTTCCATAAATTTTCTATCTTTTCTTTATCCGTATTGCCAAGTATGGTAATGGATATATCTTCAGTTTTTGCAAATATTAATCTCGCAATTTCATCTACCTCAGATTTCTGAATCCGATCCATTGCTCTCAATGTGTCTTTTAAGGGAATGTAGCCTCCAAAGTATATCTCATTTTTTGCAAGTCTTCCCATCCTTGTTTCAGAACTTTCTAAAGAGATAAAGAGGTTCCCCTTGATGTGTTCCTTTGAGAAGGCAAGTTCGGCATCAGTAATACCTTTGTTTTTTATTCTTGAAATCTCTTCCTTTATCAGTGTAAGGACTTCTTCAATAAATTTTTGCGATGTAGAAGTTGAAATACCGAAGGTACCAGTATCATGGTAGCAATTCACATAAGAGTATATGTTATATACAAGCCCCCTCTGCTCTCTGATTTCTTGAAATAGGTGAGAACTCATACTTCCACCCATAATTGCGTTGAGGACATAAAGGGGGTATCTTTTTTTATCAATCTGGCTCACACCGTGGGTCCCTATACATAGGTAAATGTGTTCAAGGTCTTTTTCAATAATATGTATACCTGTACACGGGTGTGGATTTTCTAAAAGGATTTTATCCATATCCTGTTCTTGAACATCGTAAAATAACCTTTGAATCTTCTCAACAAAGTTTTCATGATTTATTCTACCCGTTGCTGTAATGATAATATTGTGAGGAGAGTAATATTTCTGGAAATGTTCCATGAGCATTTCTCGTGTGAATTTATCAACGTTTTGTTGCTTGCCCAAAATTGGCATACCAAGGGAATGGCCTTTGAAATATGAGGCATTGAACATGTCATATATGTATTCTTCAGGACTGTCCTCAATCATTTTTATTTCCTGAGCGATCACATCTTTTTCTCTCTCCACATCGCCGTCTTTGAAAAGTGAGTGTTTATACATATCAGATAGAATATCAAGGGCGATATCTGCATCCTTTTTTAGTACTCTTGCATAGAGGCAGGTATACTCTTTTCCCGTGAAGGCATTGATTGTACCGCCTATAGCATCGACCTCTCGTGCTATTTCATATGCGGTTCGCCTTGATGTCCCTTTAAACAGCATGTGTTCTATAAAATGAGAAATGCCGTTATTTGTTTCGTTTTCGAATCTACCACCTGTTCTCCACCATATCCCGAGGGATACGGTGGAGAAATAAGGTATCGATTCAGTGACAATTGTTAAACCGTTTGGTAGGGTAGTTTTTTTATACATCTATTTACCGGGACTTGCGTCGCCCCCTCCCCAAGCAAAGCTTGGGGAGCCTCCCCCCTCTCGCTCGCTGTGCAAGCTGGATAGATTCCCACGGGCAAGCCCGTGGGAATCTATCTCATGCTATCCTTTTTGTTCTTTGAGCACAGCTTTTCTGGACAGTTTTATCCTGCCATTTTGATCTATATCAATGACTTTCACGAGCATCTCATCCCCTTCCTTTGCTACCTCGGAAGCCTTTTTGATGAAACCCTCGGCAAGTTGACTTACATGAACAAAACCGTCTGTTCCAGGAAATATTTCAACAAAAACGCCAACATCCAATATCTTTTTCACCTTGCCAAGGTACATGCCACCTAATTCGGCTTCTTTGGTCAGTTTCTTTATTATGTCAATCGCTTTGTCTGCGGAACCCTCGTCGAGGGAAGCAATCTTTACGATACCCGTATCTTCAATGTCTATCTTGACACCTGTTTGTTCTATGATACCCCTTATGATCTTTCCACCTGGGCCTATAACATCCCTTATCTTTTCAGGTTTTATTTTGATGGTAAATATTCTTGGTGCGTATGGAGATAACGATTCTCTCGGGCTACTGAGGGTTTGACCCATGATGCCAAGTATGTGTTCTATTCCTTTTTGCCCCTGAACCACTGCCTTCGACATAGTTTCTTTTGATATCCCTTGAATCTTTATATCCATCTGAATAGCTGTGATTCCACTATGTGTTCCGGCAATTTTAAAATCCATATCCCCTAAGTGATCCTCGTCCCCGAGGATATCGGAAAGGATAATCTCCTGTTCCTTCTCTTTTACCAGGCCCATTGCAATACCAGCAACAGGTTCTTTTATTGGTACACCTGCATCCATAAGGGACAGGCATCCACTGCATACGGTTGCCATGGAGGAAGAACCGTTGGATTCAAGGATTTCCGATACTATCCTTATTGTGTATGGGAATGCCTCTTTGGATGGGAGAACTGATAAAAGTGCCCTTTCAGCAAGGTTGCCGTGCCCTATCTCGCGTCGTGTTGGGCCTCTAAGCATTGCTATCTCACCAACAGAGAAGGGTGTAAAGTTATAATGGAGCATAAAAGACTTAAACATTTCACCCTCAAGCAATGATTCTATCTTTTGTTCATCTTCGGAAGTCCCAAATGTTGTGATAGCGAGTGCCTGGGTTTCGCCTCTCGTAAAGAGTGCCGAACCGTGTGTCCGTGGGAGTATTCCTGCTTTGCATGTAATATTCCGAATTCCCTCTGGTGCCCTTCCATCTATGCGCTTTCCTGTTGTGAGAAGTTGTTGTCGTAAAATATCTCTCGTTATATCTTCAAAGGTTGTGCTTATTAAACCTTCTTCCATTTCAGGGTAGGTTTTTAGCAGTCCTTCATATATCTCATTTTGCCTTTTGCCTCTGTCTTGCTTCCTCAATATGGAAAAGGCCTCTACGATTTCCTTTTCGATTTTTCCTTTTATTTCTTCTTTAAGCCCGTCAAGCCCCGCATCTGTCTGTATATGCCATTTTTCCCTGCCAACTTTTTCTCTCAGGCTTTCTTGAATTTCTATTAAAGGCATAAGGTTTTGATGACCAAAATGGATGGCCTCAATGAGGTCATTGCCATTGGCAAATTTTGCTGAACCCTCAACCATTAATATCGCTTCCTTTGTGGCGGTAATAACTATATCCATGTCACTTTCTTCCATCTCAGCCGGGCTCGGGTTTATCAAAAATTTCCCTTCTTTTCTCCCTATTTTGATACCGGCAAGGGGACCGTCAAAAGGTATCTCTGAAATCGTCAGAGCGCATGAAGCACCTATGATACTGGGTATTGCAGGATCGTTTTCCTGGTCAGCAGAAAGTACCGTTGCGATTATCTGAATTTCATTATTGAACCCTTTTGGGAATAAAGGCCTTAGTGGTCTATCTATCAAACGGGACATAAGTATTTCTCTGTCCGAAGGTCTGCCTTCTCTTTTAAAAAATCCGCCAGGAAATTTACCTGCGGCGTAAGACATTTCCTGATAGTTGACTGTGAGAGGTAAAAAGTCTTTCACAGATGCTTTTTTATCCCCTACTACGGTCACAAGCACCACTGTGTCACCATATCTCACTACTACACTACCATCTGCCTGTTTTGCGAGGTCACCTGTACTTATT
>CAIJOT010000264.1 GCA_903822335.1 uncultured delta proteobacterium | reverse complement strand
ATATTTAGATAAATCACCGTTTAAACTAAAAAAGTTCGGTTAATTCTGTCTGATTATGAACCACTTTTGCAGTAATCAAAAGATGAAGGGTATTTGTTACAATCGCAGAGCAAGATTTCACTAGATTTCTAGATTGTGCCCTTATTTTCGTAAACTTGCCTCAGGACACCTGGAGTCTCATAGGGTATCCAATATCGAATCTATCTCATCAATTACATGGTCCCTTGTCATTGTCGGATTTTCAACTGATTTCATAAGCAACATAAGTATAGCTTCTCTTGCTATCCTTTTTCTCCTCACAATGTCGAAATCAGCTACTATTACCGTATCGTCATCCATACCGGCCCATCTCCTGTTTCAATCATGCTTTCCAGGAACTCGCTCCAGGACAAATACATTTTGCTTTGCGTCTCACTACGTTGGGGGAACCGCGCGCGGTCAAACGCGCGAGTCGGACCTGGGCGCCCTCAGCGCCGGGCAGGCTTGGTGAAAACGATCGAACGGGTTGAGTTCCGATCTTTTGTTTTTGTGGAACTGCTTTCCGACTTGGGTATATGCTGTTAATCGCCATCCTTGATTGTATGTACGATCTCTCTTTATTTCTTTTCCTAGTATATCACAGATCGTCATATCGACACGTTATTTTATCCAGTAGCTCAATTGTTCGATCCTTCTGGAGGATCTCAGCATTCTTTCCATAAGTCTCATCATGATGCCCTAAATACAAAAACACAATGCAATTACCTATTATTATCATATAGGCAATAACAAAAGGGTCAACATGGACTCCGCGAACCCCTTTCAGTCCATAGCTTTTTGGCTCTCCTATATCAGGATCTGTTAAAATCTGATCAATTTTATTTATGAACCTTTCTTTAAGAGCCTTGTTCTTCTTGGTTAACTTAGAGAATTGTTTGTCAAACTCAGGAACCCTGTGGTAAATATTGTTCATAATAAAAGAGCGGCTGCAGGTCTCGGAGAGAGTTCAGGAACTCATCTTTGTTTTTGTAGGTCTTCCCCCTTACCAGCCTTATACTCCTTTATGCCTCTTATAACCCCTGAAGCAAACTCATTGGCTTGAAGTTCTTCCAGTTCAGATTCGTCTTTCCTTGGAACCGGCTGAACTACCGTCTTCATCGTGTTTCATGTAAGTGGAGAGAATATTTAAAATCATCTATCTGATGGATGCTTAAATCTAAGCCACCAATTTATATCGGAAATCTCAGGCAGTGCTTCAATCCCTGTCTTTGTGTAACTTGCCCTCAGACAATTGCATTTGATTTACTATTCACTCCGCCGGGGCACCGCGCGCGGGTGTTACGCGCGGGCAGACTTGGGCGCCCTCAGCGCCGGGCAGGCTTGGTGAAAACGATCGAAAAGGTTGAGTTTCCAATCCTTGTTTTCGTGGAACTTGCCCTCGGAGCCTTTGAAGATCAATACCTATCGAGGATGCGAAAGGTTTCAATCCTTGTTTTTGTGGAACTTGCTTTTGGACTCCGTACACTCTTCGCTGCCTCGAATACAGGCTCATAACTATAGTGATCCTCGGCTGAGATCCATGAGCCGTCCGGGAGCTACGCCCGCCAGTAATAGGTATCATAAGGATGTATCATACTTCACCGAAATCTATTCATTCTAAAGAAATACTGATTAATGTTATGAAGCTGTTTACCTTATTAGTGATACTGACTATAGTTATTGGCTTCCATGACTTTTCGCAGGAAGCAGGCCAGAGGTTCGATATCTGGGAGATCGCCGGCACCGCTCAGGAGATAGCCCACTTCTGCCACTTGCACACGCCCGCCAGCCCCCTGGAGACTGTGATAGTCCACGCCGGAGACCAGACGTTCGAACTCTCAGGCTAATGCGCTTCTGATAGCAGCATCTATGGCATCCGTGGTGATGTATGCAGCGGTTGTGATTAAAATACTATTGACTTTATTGACTGCAACCTCAAAGCTCTTATCATCTCTTTTCACCAGGAAGCAGTTCCCGCTCTTGCGAAGATATGCACCGTAGGTATTGATCACGAGCGTTTCAATCCCTGTCGGGTTTTCTGGTTCGTTGCAACTCCTTTCCGTTGATCTTCATTTTCCCGTCATAGACCAAGTTTCAATCCCTGTCGGGTTT